>CAHJXG010000230.1 GCA_903644035.1 Rhodospirillales bacterium | reverse complement strand
CCTCCACCCGCTCGGCGCCGCGCAGCACGACGCTTCCCGCCTCGCTGCGGGTCAGCACCGCGAGCGCCGCATCCGCGCCGGCGCGCCGCGCGGCGTCCTCGAACTCGTTCTCCTCATAAAGGCTGCACACCTCGGCCTCGTTGGCGAACAGGATGTCGACGTGGTCGCGCACCAGGCCGCGGAACGCCGCCCGGTGCCGGTCGACGCAGAACGCATCCGACAGCGACAGCGACACCAGCCGCCCGGCCCCATGCGCCACCGCGGCCGCGCGCAGGAACGCCGTCTGTGCGGAGGGCGGGTCGAACAGGTAGCCCTCCAGGTATGTCACGGCGCTGTCGGCCACCAGGGCCTCGTCCAGGTCCGGGCCGCCGAAGCTGACGCAGGCGCCCAGGTAGGTGCTCATGGTGCGCTGGCCGTCCGGCGTCACCGCGATCAGGCAGCGTGCCGTCGGCGCTCCCCCCTGCAGCGGCGCCGTCGGGAAGTGCACCCCGGCGGCGGTGATGTCGTGGCGGAACGCAGCACCCAGCGGGTCGTCGGCGACCTTGCCCATGAACGCCACCCGGGCGCCCAGCCCGGCCGCCACGGCGCAGGTGTTCGCCGCCGACCCGCCGCTGCTTTCCTGGCCTGGCGGCATCGCCGCATACAGCGCCTCCGCCTGCTCGGCGGAAATCAGCGCCATGCCGCCCTTGCGCAGGTCGTGCCGCGACAGGAAGTCATCCCCCGTCGGCGCCACCACGTCCACGATGGCGTTGCCGATGCCGAGGATGTCGAACCGGGCGGGGGTGGACTGGGACATGGTTGCTCCTGATGCGCACCCCGGGACGCGAGGGCCTGGCGTGCGCCTAACATCCGCCTTACCTGCCGGCAACCCGCCACGCCCTCCCACCCAGACTTCAGGACGCCTGCCATGCTGTCTCCCCTCTTGCGCGCCGTCGCCCAGTTGCAGGACCCGGTGTTCCTCGGCGTCGTCTGGCGCAGCCTCGCGCTGTCGGGCACGGTGTTCCTGGGGCTGCTGGCGGGCAGCGTCTGGGCGGTGGAACAGGTCGTGGCGCGGCCGGGCTGGCTGGGCTGGCTCGCTGGCCTCGCTGGCGGCGTGGGCGCGGCGCTGCTGGCCTTGTGGCTGTTCGTGCCGGTCGCCCTGCTGATCGCGACGCTCTATATGGACCGCATCGCCGCCGCGGTGGACCGGCGGTTCTATCCGAGCCTCCCGGTCCCGCTGGGCGCCCCCTTGGCCGTGCAGGCATGGGACGGCCTGGCGCTCGGGGCGCAGGTCCTGGCGCTGCAGGTCGTCGCCTTGCTGCTGGCGATCCTGCTGCCCGGAGTCGGCCTCGTGCTCGGATGGCTGGTGGCCGGCTGGGCCATCGGCCGTGGCCTGTTCATGGGGGTGGCCATGCGCCGCATGGGACGGCCGGAGGCGCTGCGTCGCCATGCCGAGCTGCGCCTGACGGTGCTGGCCCAAGGCGTGGCGCTGGCGCTGGCGGGCAGCGTGCCGGGCCTGAACCTGCTGGTGCCCGTCGTCGGCACGGCGGCGATGGTGCACGTGCTGAACCGCTCGCGCTGAAAATTTTGTTACGGGTTGTGAAACACTACCGGCTTATGTTAGGCCCTAGCAAACGCGCACCGTGACCTGGGGCGCGCAGCCTCGAAGGAGGATTCGTGTGTTCAAGCGTCGCAAACCTGAAGGTTCCATGGGCAACGAAGCACCCACCCCGCAGCACGACACGCCAGGCGCCGCCGATAGCCTGACGGGCGCCGCCGTGCTGGATGCGCCGCGCCCGCCGGTTCGGCCGGACACCGGCCTCGGCGTCCCGCCCTACCGCCCCACCCCATCCAAGGAGGCCCCTGCCATGGCCCGCACGCCGTTTTCCGCCCCGAGCCTCGGGGCGCCCAGCACGCTTACGCCGTCCCCCGGCAATGCGGCGCCGAGCCTCGTCGCCCCGCCGCGCCCCGTCCCGATGCCGGACCGCGCGCCGGAGCCTGCGGAGCGCCGCACCCTGGTCGTCGGCCGCGGCATCTCCGTGCAGGGAACCGTCGCAGACGCCGAGCGGCTGGTTGTCGAGGGCATGTTCGAGGCCACGATGATCCACGCGACCGAGCTGAGCATCGCGCAAGGCGGCGTGTTCAAGGGCGAGGTCGAGGTCGAGGACGCGGAGATCGCCGGCATCATCGACGGCACGCTCACGGCGCGCGGCAACCTGATCGTCCGCGCCACCGGCAAGGTGCTGGGCACCGCCCGCTGCCGGCGCCTGCAGGTCGCGGATGGCGGCCAGATCACCGGCCGGATCGAGATGCTGACCGAGGGCACGCCGAAGACCGAAGGCGCGTCCAAGGCGGAGACGCCGCGCGTGGCGGAGATGTCCGCCTGAGCGGCGCCTCAGCTCTCCATCCGCGTGTGCACCTTGGTGTCCCGCATCAGCGTGTAGACCAGCAGTGAGAGGAACGTGAGCGCGGTCACGTACCAGTAGAACCAGCTCTCGTGCCCGGCCGCCTTGAACTGCAGCGCGATGAGGGGCGCCGTGCCGCCGAAGATCGAGGCTGCGAGCGCGTAGGGCAGTCCCACCCCCAGCGCCCGCACCCCGGCGGGGAACAGCTCGGCCTTCACCACCGCGTTGATCGAGGTGTAGCCGGACACGATCACCAGCGCCGCCAGGATCAGCAGCAGCGCCTGGGTGTAGCCGGTCGTCGCGCCGAGCGCGGTCAGGATCGGGACGGTGCACAGCGTGCCCATGACGCCGAACCACATCAGCACCGGGCGCCGGCCGATCCGGTCGCTGATGGCGCCGAACACCGGCTGCATGGCGGCATAGAGGATCAGGGTGATGAAGCTGATCTCAGCCACCCACTCGCGCGGGAACTTCAGCGTGTTGGCGAGGTATGTCGGCATGTAGCTGCTGAACGTGTAGAACGCCGTGGTGCCGCCCATCGTCAGGCCGAACACCAGCAGCAGCTCCTTGGGATGGCTGAGCAGCTCACGGATCAGGTTCTGCCGCGGCTCGCGGCTCGCCCGCTTCCACTCCTCGGTCTCGGCCAGGTTGCGGCGCAGATACAGGCCATACAGCGCGCCGAACGCGCCGATGGCGAAGGGGATGCGCCAGGCCCAGGCCTCAAGCTCCGCCCCGGTGAACGCCTGCTGCATGACCAGCAGCACGAAGGCTGCGACGACCTGGCCGCCGATCAGCGTCACGTATTGGAACGAGCTGTAGAAGCCGCGATGCTTCGACCCGGCGATCTCGCTGAGATACGTGGCGGACGACGCATACTCGCCGCCCAGCGACAGCCCTTGCAGCAGCCGGGCCAGCAGCAGCAGCAGCGGCGCCCAGACGCCGACGCTGGCGTAGGTCGGCAGCACCGCGATCAGGCCGGAGCCGGCGCACATCAGGAAGACGGACAAGGTGAGCGCCGCGCGCCGGCCCTTCCGGTCGGCGTAGTAGCCGAGGACGAAGCCGCCAATGGGCCGGATGACGAAGCCGACCGCGTAGATGCTGAACGCCGTGAGGAACTGCACCGTCGGGTCGGTGCTGCTGCTGAACGACTTGGCGAAGTAGATCGCGAACGAGTTGTAGACGTAGAAGTCGTACCACTCGATCAGGTTGCCGATTGACCCGGCGAAGATGCTCTTGAGGCGGTTCGCGACCTCTGCCGGCCGCTCGTCAGCCAAAGGGTTCAGGCTCGGTTGATCCAACGTCTCGGTCCCGACCAAAGGTTCACTGGGCATCAATGGCTTGATAGGCCGCAAGCCCCGCCAGGTCCACGATCTGGCTCACCGACGCCCCCATCGGCACGATCTGCGCCGGGTGCGACAGCCCGAGCAGCAGCGGCCCGATGGTGCTGCCCTGCCCCAGCCGCGGCGCCAGGCGCGAGGTGATGTGCGCCGAGTGCAGGCCCGGCATCACCAGCACGTTGGCGTTCCCCGTCAGCCGGCAGAACGGATACAGCGCGCGGATCGCGGGATCGAGCGCCACGTCCGGGCTCATGTCCCCGTCATACTCGAAATCGACGCCGCGGCTGTCCAGGATCGACACCGCCTCCCGGATGCCGTGCACGGTGCGGTGCATCGGGTTGCCGAAGGTCGAGTGCGACAGCAGCGCCACCCGCGGCTCGTGGCCGAGCTGCCGGGCGGCGGCGGCGCTGCCGATGGCGATGTCGGCCAGCTGCTCCGGCGTCGGCCGCTCGTGGCGCAGCGTGTCGCCGATGAAGATGGTGCCCTGGCCGCCCACCATCAGCGTGAGGCCGAAGCTGATCTGGCCCGGCGCCGTGTCGATCACCTGGCCGATGTCGTCGAGGCACACCGCGGCGGAGCGGGTCAGCCCGGTCAGCATCGCGTCGGCATCGCCGGCGGCCACCATGCAGGCCGCGAACACGTTGCGGTCCTGGTTCACCATGCGCTGGCAGTCCCGCTGCAGCGCGCCCTGCCGCTGCAGCCGGGCATACAGCAGCGCCACGTAGCGCGCGTTGTGCTGCGACAGCCGGGCGTTGTGCACCTCGATCCCGTCGGCGACGCCGAGGCCCAGCCCGGCCATCGTCTGCCGCACCCGGTCCTCCCGCCCGATCAGCACCGGCGTGCCGTAGCCGGCGTTGCGGAAGGCGACGGCGGCGCGGACGACCTTCTCCTCCTCCCCTTCCGCGAACACCACGCGCTTCGGGTTCGCCCGCACCCGCTCCATGATGGCGTCGAGCGCGTTGGCGGTGGGGTCGAGCCGCCCGGACAGCGTGCGGGCGTATTTGCGGAGGTCTGCCATGGGCCGCAGGGCCACGCCGCTGTCCATGGCGGCGCGGGCGACGGCGGGGGGGATGTGGCTGATCAGCCGCGGGTCGAAGGCGTTCGGGATGATGTAGCCGGGGCCGAAATGCAGCCGGGCGCCCCCGGCCGAGGCCATGTGCACCTCGTCCGGCACGTCCTCCCGCGCCAGCGCCGCCAGCGCCTCGGCTGCGGCGACCTTCATCGCGTCGTTGATCGTGCTGGCCCGCACGTCGAGCGCCCCGCGGAAGATGTAGGGGAAGCCGAGCACGTTGTTGACCTGGTTCGGGTAGTCGCTGCGCCCGGTCGCGATGATCGCGTCGTCCCGCACGGCGCGCGCCTCCTCCGGCGTGATCTCCGGGTCGGGGTTGGCCATCGCGAAGATGATCGGCCGCGCCGCCATGCTGCGCACCATCTCCGCCGTGAGCGCGCCGCGCACCGAGAGGCCGAAGAACGCGTCGGCGCCCGCCACCGCCTCGGCCAGGGTGCGCGCCTCGGTGGCGACCGCGTGGCCCGACTTCCACTGGTTCATGCCCGCCGTGCGGCCCTGGTAGACGACGCCCCTCGTGTCGCACAGCGTCACGTGCTCCGGCCGCACGCCCATCGCCTTCAGCAGCTCGACGCAGGCGATGGCCGCCGCCCCTGCCCCGTTCACCACCAGCCGCGTGTCCGACAGGCTGCGCCCGGTCAGGTGGCAGGCGTTGATCAGCCCGGCCGCCGCCACGATGGCCGTGCCGTGCTGGTCGTCGTGGAACACCGGGATGTCCATCAGCTCGCGCAGCCGGCTCTCGATGACGAAGCACTCCGGCGCCTTGATGTCCTCGAGGTTGATGCCGCCGAAGCCCGCGCCCAGGAACCGCACGCAGTTGACAAATTCCTCCACATCCTCGGTCGAGATCTCAAGGTCGATGCCATCGAGGTCGGCGAAGCGCTTGAACAGCGCGACCTTGCCCTCCATCACCGGCTTGCTGGCGAGCGCGCCCAGGTTGCCGAGGCCCAGCACCGCCGTGCCGTTGGAGACGACGGCGACCATGTTGCCCTTGGTCGTGTAGTCGTAGGCGAGCGCCGGGTCGCGCTGGATATGCAGGCATGGCTCGGCGACGCCGGGCGAGTAGGCGAGGCTGAGGTCCCGCGCCGTCACCAGCGGCTTGCTGATCCGCGTCTCCAGCTTGCCGGGCCGGCCGGTCGCGTGCAGCGCCAGCGCCTCCTCGGCGGAGACGCGGCCTGCGCGCGGTTCGATGATGCCGTCAGCCATGGATCGTCTCCTCAAGCGCGCCGGGTGTCGTCCCGTTTGAACAATCTGCATACGACAGCCGAACGGTGCGCGTAACCCAGCCGCTTCGCAGGTGCGGCATGGCTTGTTAGGATGGCGCCATGGAGCTTCCCAGCGCCGCCGGCGCGTCCCCGGCTATCGCCCAGTGGTTCGCGCTCAAGGCCGACAACCCCGACGCGCTGCTGTTCCTGCGCATGGGCGACTTCTACGAGCTGTTCTTCACCGACGCGGAGGCCGCCGCCAGCGCCCTCGATATCGCGCTGACCCGGCGCGGCGAGCACAACGGCGCGCCGATTCCGATGTGCGGCGTCCCGGTGCACGCGGCCGAGGCCTACCTGTCCCGCCTGATCCGCCGCGGCTTCCGCGTCGCGGTGGCGGAGCAGATGGAGCCGGCAAAGGGGCGCACCGGCAAGGGTCCGCTGCGCCGCGCCGTGGTGCGCCTGGTCACGCCGGGCACGCTGACAGAGGACAGCCTGCTCGACGCGCACCGCCCGAACCTGCTGCTGGCGCTGGCCCGCGTCGGCGCGGCGCTCGGGGCCGCGTGGCTCGACGTGTCCACCGGCCTGTTCGAGACCGCGGCGCCG
>CAHJXG010000229.1 GCA_903644035.1 Rhodospirillales bacterium | reverse complement strand
GGCAGCGTGGACGCGACCCAGTGGCAGCTGCTGGAGCGCAAGGCGCGGTTCATCGCGGCGGCGCTGGCCGGCGACCGCTCGATCCGCCGGCTGGAGGACATCGGCGCGCAGGCTAACCAGTTCGCGATGGCGAAAGCCCTGGCCTCGGGCGACCCGCGCCTGATGCAGAAGGCGGGGCTTGAGATGGAGATCGCCCGCCTGCGCCGGCTGCGCGCCGCGCACATGGACGACCAGCACGCGGTGCGGCGCACCTTGGCCGAGGCGCACGCCCAAACTGCCTCCTCGCGCAAGCGCCGCGAGCAGATCGAGGCGGACCTCAAGCAGCGCACGCCCACGCGCGGCGACCTGTTCAGCATGGAGGTCGGCGGCAGGCACACGACCGAGCGCAAGCTGGCCGGCGCCTCCTTGCTGAGCCGCATCCGCATCCTGGCCAAGGAGTGCGCGACCGGCCACTGGACGCTGGGGCGGCTCGGCGGCTTCGACATCAAGGCCGAGGGGCGGAGCTGGGGCGTCGGCTTCCACAAGCTCGAAGTGTGGTTCGACCGCACGGGCTACGAGCAGGAGGTGAGGACCGAGGAGGACCTGACCGCCATGGGGCTGGTCAGCCGGCTCGAATACCTGCTCGACCGCATGGAGGTGGACCTGGCCGAGCACCGGCGCCGCATTACGGAAGCCGAAGCGCGCGTGTCCGGCTACCAGCGGCGCCTGGGCGAGGCGTTCGCCTACGAGGGCGAGCTGGATGCCAAGCAGGCCGAGCTAGACGCGATCGAGGCCGACCTCGGCGCAAACGCTGGGCGTTTCGCAAACGCCGCCACGGCGAACGATGACGGGACGGGCCTGCAATCCGAGGCAGCTTAGCAGGCTGTCTCGGACCTCCGTCCAAACAGCCCCGTCCCGACCCGACCTGACCAGCTAGCCGAGGAAGGAATCAGCTCCAGGTTTCGGACAGGGCTGCGATAGCTTGGAACTTGGTGAGCCGACCGACACGCTCTCCGGCTGCACGTTCCGCACCAGCCTGCGTCAGCAGGTGATGGCGCGCAGACGCAATGGCAGCAGCTACTTCGAGGCTGACGCAGGAAACAGGTCCATCCGCCACAGTTCGCGGCCGGTGGATGAGGTGTCGGGCGGCGGCACGGTGATCTGCCCGCCGCCGAGCACGCCCTTGTACGCTCCGCTCCCCCCTGTCACGATCAGCCCGTAGCTCGCGGTGCCATCAGCCAGGCAGACGTTTCCAGGTGCGCGGAACGTGAGGGCGCCGTTCGGCAGCGTCAGTGTCCCGGAGGTCTCGTCCGGGATGCAGGTCGGGTGGTTGGGATCGAACAGGCCGATGTCCGGCACCACCACGGTCCGCTCAAACGACACGGCACCAAGCACCGCAGGAGTTGCCGTGCCAGTGACGTTGAGGCAGAACGCCGTCGCGGGCGCGCTGGATGGGCAGGCCACGCGTGCATACTGCTGCGCGAAGTCGATGCTGACCGGGATCGACACCGGCAGCGGGTCGCGGGCGAACGTGCGCGTCGCGCATAGAGAGGCCATGACAGCCGCGACCAGCAGCAGGCGAGAGCCGGACATGAACGCCTCCGTATGTCTTTCACGATTCGCCCATCGTATTTACCACGTACAGACCATGCGGATGCAGGCGATTCAGATGGCGGCTCAACGCTTCCGCGCACACACCAAAACGTAGCGCCGCGACGCTGCGGGCCGGAAGCAGCGACCTGACCTTCCTGTAGCACAATCAGGCAAACCACGAATGCGGTGCTGGTCCAGGACGCACGGGGTTGCCGTCGCCTGCCGGCCTGGCTGCTGCCGCAAGACGATGGCCCGGGCAGGCGTATCGTGTTACCATTCAGCCCAGACCGTAATACCGCAACCGGAGGGCACGATGGCGACAAGGACGGCGGACAAGGAGGCACGGCCGCGCCGGCGGCGCACGGCGGCGTCGGACACGGGGCAAGCAAACCGGGACGGGCCGGAGGGGGCCACGGCCGCGCTGCGCATGGCGGGACGCATGGGCCTGCTCGACGGACCCAAGGCCAAGCATCTTAACGCCAAGGTGCCACCCAAGCTGTTCCAGGCCGCGGCCGGCAAGCTCGGCACCACCTCGCCCGCCGCGGTGGTCAGCGCGGCGCTCGCAGTGCTCGCGACCGAGGATGAGCTGGGACCCTGGCTCGCCCGGCGCTGGGGCGCGCTCGCGGACGTGGACCCCGCGCTGCTGGAGCAGATCGAGATCTGAACCGGTCCTGCTGTGGCGCGCGTGCCCGGCCCGTTGCCGGCGCCGGGCGTGTCCAGGCTGGGCGCGTCCGTCCCGCGGGGGCCGGTGCTGCTCGACACCAACGTGTTCATCAACGCGCTGGCTGGTCGCGGCCCGGCGGTGCTGCGCGTGCTGCTGGAGGAGGCGCGCCGCTTGTTCGTCGCAGCCCCCACCCGCGCCGAGCTGGCCTGGGTGCGCGGCCGGCTCGACCCCGTCCACCCCGGCACCGCGCGCGTGTTGGCCGAGTATGAGGCGGTGCTTGCCCGCGTGGACCCGGCCAAGGTACTCATGCCCGCTGACCAGGACTGGCTCGACGCCGGCGAACTCGCCGGGCGTGCTGCGCGCCTGCTTGCAGGTGGCGGGCGCAAAGTGGCGACGGCCTTTGACCGCGTGGAGCTGATCAGCGACGCGATCACGGCCGTGCTGGCGCGGCGCGCGGGCCTGTCTGTCGTGACGGAAGACCGGGACTTCGAGGCGCTGGCCCGGCTCGCGCCGGGACTGGAGGTGCTGCTCTACGACCGGCGTGAGCCGGCGCCTGGACAATCGTAGCGCCCCGCGCCGCGCACTGACGAGGAGGGCGGGAAAGCGTGACAAGGGTTGCTGGGCGAGGAACGGTGCAGGGTTCCTGCGTGCCCGAGCCGAACGCAGCCATGGGTATCCTGTCCCGAGGGCAGCATGTTCATGGGTTGGAGGCTGACATGAATGACACGACCGCTTCGGATTTCGCCGCAGCTGAAGCCTACTTCAATCGTTTTGTGGAGGCGTTCGGCGCTTTCGACGGCACCCAGGTCGCCCGGCTCTTCGCCGCACCGGTCGTCGCGTTGGGCAGGGACGGCTCGCTCACCAGCCTGCCCCGGCAGGACGACGTCGTGCGCTACTATCAAGCTGCTCTGGATCGGTATCACCGTGATGGCTGCCGGTCGTGCCGATGGTCGGAACTCTCGGTGGTCCTCTTGGGGCGCCGGGCTGTGCTGGCGGCGGTGACATGGGATTTGCTGCGGGACAACGGGACGGTCCTCACACGGTGGCGCCAGTCCTACAACCTGAGCCTTTTCGGTGACGACGGCCCGAAGGCTTTTGCCACGGTCAGCCACGCGGACTGAGCGTGCCGCGGAGATGGAAGGCGCACACGAAGGCCGCAGCACGAGACCGTGCAGGAGCGCTTGAACGAGGTCGCTCCGTGTCCATGGATCAAGCCGGAAACGATAACCTCCGGGGTGAACCAGGAACGCCGGAACCGCGCGATGACGCGACCAGCTCCAGAAAGTCGAGCGCGGCGCCCAGTACCCGGCCTTCACGGTCGCACGACGGATCGTAGGACGCCACCGCCGCGGCGGCCAGGACGAAGTGCTTCATGACTTCGCCGACACAGGCCGCGAGCTGGTCCGGCAATAGCCCGCCCTTGGGCGCGAACTGGTTGGCCGGCGCCCAAGCGGCGTCGAGCACGTCCACGTCGAGATGCACATAGACGCGCTCCACCCCGCGGCGGGCCAAGGCGTCGAGCGCCGGTCCCAGTGCCGCCGCGGCACCACCCTGGGCTGCGACGTCCGCTGTCCGCACATGCGCCATCCCCGAAGCGGCGAGGACACCCAAGGCGCCCTGGTCCGCCCCGTGCGCCCCGACCAGGACGACGTGCTCGTCCGGCACGGGACGGATAGCCCGGCACCGTGGCGCAGAGTGCCTGCCAGCACCGACCCGTCAGCGTGCTCAACCCCATGGCGTCGAGGAAATCGCCCGCGAAGGTTTCGGGCGTGTTGCAATCTCCGTGGCCGTCGAACCACACGACGCCCAGAGGCGCGCGCTGGTCCGCGGCTTGCAGACCGGACGCCGTGCCGATCGCGCTGTTGCAGTTGCCCGACAACACGAGCGGGAGGGCGCTGCCCCGCACTGCCGCCGCGACCGCATCCGACACGGCCCGGTGCAGTTCGAACGCCAAGCCGATTTCGGTCGGGAAGGCCGCCTTTGTCTCGATCGGCACCAAGCAGGTATCGGGGTCAGTCCCGCGCAGGCGGCTGATAGCGCCGTTCTCGACGAGGTGGCACGGCCCGCGCCCCATGCGCTGGGCGCGGTGTCCGCTGTCGTAGGGAACTTGGAGCAAGTGGATCGGCATGAGCCGTAGTCTGCCCTTCCGCCGCCGCTCCTGTGAACCCTCGCCGCCCAGCAGTCCGCAGGCCCCTGGTTCCGCCCATTCCTGAACCGTCGAAGGTGGGGCAGGACTCAAAAGGGAGATAAGGCGGTGCTGGCCATGACGGCACGGCAACAAAAGCAGAACAGGATAAAGCGGGGGGGGGGTAACGGCCAGCACCGCTGCTCCCGCATGCCCGGCCGGCGCCGCAAGAGTGCGTCGCGCCAAGGCGCTCCCGCGCTGCGCGCGCTCTTGCCCCGCCGTCCGGGATGCGGGGTACGGGTGGAGCCAAGCCGAGATGAAACGGCGGAGGCATCGAACAAGGAGAGCAACGAAATGGAACTCAGGACCGTCGATCCCCGCACCCTGGCCGAGAACCCGGACAACCCGCGGCGCAAAGCGGCCCCCGACCAAGCCGACCAGCAGATGGCGGCGACCGCGCGCGCCATCGGCATCCTGCAGCCGCCCGTGGTGCGCGAGGTCCGGGGCAAGCTGATGACCATCGACGGCCACCGCCGGGTGCGCGCCGCCATCGCCGCCGAGTTGGCTGAGGTCCGGGTGCTGGTCCTGGGCGAGGCCGAGAACGTCGCCGACGACGAGATGCGGTCCATCGTGGGCAACATCGCCAGGAAAGCGATGTCTCCGGTCGAGCAGTGGCGCGGGATCGAGAAGCTGATCAACGACCGCTGGACGGAGGAAGCCATCTGCACCGCGCTGGTGCTGCCGATGCGCACGCTGCGCAAGCTGCGCCTGCTGGCGCACCTCCACCCGCCCATGCTGGATCGCATGCACGCCGGCGACATGCCAGGGGAGAGTGATCTGCGCACCATCGCCTCCGCCTCGCCCGAGGAGCAGGCGGCGGCGTGGAAGAAGCACAAGCCCAAGAAGAACGAGGCGGTGAGCTGGTGGCAGCTCAGCCATGCCCTGACCCGCCGGTGCATGCGCGCCGTGGACGCCGTGTTCGACGCGGAGTTCGCCGCCGCCTACGGCGTGCAATACGTTGAGGACCTGTTCGCGCCCGCAGGGGAGGACAGCCGCACGACCACGGACGTGGACGGCTTCCTGGCCGCGCAGCACGCCTGGATCGAGGCGAACCTGCCGGAGAACGGCGTGGTGCTGCAAGCGAACGAGTATGGCGGCCCCAAGCTGCCGCGGGAAGCGCAGCGCTTCTACGGCAAGCCCGGCAACGGCGGCGGCGAAAGCGTCGGGCACTACGTCGATGAGCGGACGGGCCGGGTGGAGACGGTGCTGTTCACCATGCCGGCGCCGGCCGCAAAGACGCGGGGCAAGGACGCGGGCGGTGGGACGGCGGGCGACGATCCCGCGCTGCCAGCCAAGCCGCGCCCCGACGTGACGCAGAAAGGCCAGGCGATGATCGGCGACATGCGCACCGACGCCCTGCACGCGGCGCTGCGTGACGAGCCGATCGACAACGGGCGGCTGATCGCGCTGCTGGTGCTGGCCTTCGCCGGCAGCAACGTGGAGGTGAAGACCGGCCTGGCGGACGGCAGTCTGCAACGTGACAGCCGTGCCGCCATCGCCGGCACGCTGACGGAGGGCGGCGCGCTCACGTCGGACCCCGCCGCCTTGGATAAGGCCGCGCGTGCGATGCTCGCCTACACGCTGTCCTGCCGCGAGAACTGGTCGCAAAGCGGCGCGGTTGCGCGCATCGCCGGCGACGCCATCGGCGCGGACGCCCACCTCCCCAACATGGCGACGCCCGAGTTCCTGTCGTGCCTGTCCAAGGCGGCGGTGGAGGGCGTGGCCATCGGCCTCAACGTCCCCGTGCAGCCCACGGGCAAGGCGACCCGCGGCGCGGTGATCGCCCGCGTGGGGCAGGGACGCTGGGTCTACCCGCAGGCGACGTTCTCGGGAGGCGCGGAGGCCGTGGCAGCGGAAATCGCAAGCGAGCGATGCGACACGGGTTGGATGGCAGGCACCGCCGACGACGAAGCCGACACCCTGCTGGACGAGGAGGGCGGCGGGGACGGCTTGGACGACGGGGAGGTGGCACCCGGCACCGGTCCGGCGGAGGACGCCGAAGCCGGGCTTGAGGACGGGCCTGATCCCCATG
>CAHJXG010000228.1 GCA_903644035.1 Rhodospirillales bacterium | reverse complement strand
GCGCCCGGTCGCCGTCACCGTGAAGCCCGTGGCCGCCGGCTCCGCGACGGCGACGCCCATGCCGCGGAGGGCCGCCGCCATGAACGCGGTGTCGTCGCTCTTGAGGGCGCCGGTCAGGCGGCTGGTGCCCCGGGCCAGCGCGGCGAGCAGCAAGGCGCGGTTGGTGATCGATTTCGATCCCGGCGGCACGACCCGGCCGAGAAGCGCGCGCCCGGGCGGCACGACCGTCAGTGCGGCGAGGCGGGAATATGCGGCGGTCATGCTCATGCGGCCCTCCATGCAGCCCGGCGCCGGCACGAGGGCCGGGTGCAGCCGACCCGCCGCGCCACCACCGGGTCGTCTCGCCAGATCGTGTTGTCGATCATTCGCGTTTCAGTCAAATGATATTGCCCTGCTTGCCTGTTGTGCTTTCCAAGCTGCGCACACCGCAGTCTTTCCACTTCGTGATATTGAGGCGAGCATTGAACGGCCAATCCTTATCCGTGGACAGCCCGCCCGTTCCGCCCGCCGGCCGCAGCATCGCGCTGGTGGGCATGATGGGCGTCGGCAAAAGCAACATTGGACGCCGTTTGGCCACGCGGCTCGGGCTGCCGTTCCACGATACAGATATCGAGATCGAGCGGGAGGCGGGATGCAGCGTCGCGGACCTGTTTTCGCGTGATGGCGAGGCGGAGTTCCGCAGGCGGGAGCGCCGGGTCATCAGGCGGCTGCTGGCGGGCGTCCCCATGGTGATGGCGACCGGCGGCGGCGCGTTCATGGACACCGAGACGCGACTGGTGATGCGGGACAGGGCGGTGTCGATCTGGCTGCGCTGCGAGCTGCCGCTGCTGCTGCGGCGGCTGGCCGCTTGCACGGACCGGCCCCTGCTGCGGAGCGGCGATCCCGCCGAGGTCCTGCAGCGGCTGATGACGCTCCGGCATCCCATCTACGCCGAGGCGGATCTGGCGTTCGACAGCATGGATGAGGACCCGGATGCGACGACGGCGAGGGTTCACGCCGCCCTGCGCAGCCTGCCTGTGCGCCTCGCCGTGTCATCGCAGGCCTGATGACCGAACGCTGCGACGCCTGACGGAGGTGGCCCGGCCGCGGCGGCAGTGCGCTGCCGCCGCGAACAGAAAAAGGCCGGTGGCATGACTATCATGCCACCGGCCCAAGCGCACGTCCTGCTTAGGTCGTGGGGATCATCATATCCGTCGCCGAGCCGCCATCGGCCTCGATCTGCGCATAGACATCGGAGGTGATGTCGGTCGCCGATGCGTAGTCGCTGCCGGCGCTGGCACCAGCGGCGAACTCGCTGCTGCCGGGGAAGCCACCGCTACCGCCGCTGCTGGCCGTGTCGCCGAAGGGGTTGTTGGCGCCCCCGAGGCCGATCAGGGCGGAGAAGTTGTTGCCGCCGCTCAGGTTGGCCAGCAGGTCGTTGGCGTCAACGCCCGCCTGGGTGATCAGCGGGCCGAACGGGCTCTGCTCGAGGAACGAGGCCGCATCCTCGCTGCTCATGCTGCTGAAGTCGATGCTGCCGGCATCGCCGGCGCCCGCAACCACGCCGCCAGCCGCCCCTGTGGCATCGTTGGTGGACATGTCGGACGACTGCCCGGCATCAGCGGGGGCGCCGCCGAAGCTGCCGCCTGCGAAGGGGTTGCTGCCGCCGCTGCTGTCGCTCGGGGCGCCGGCCGAGGCGCCGCCGCTGGTCGCGGCCGAGAACAGGCCGGTCTGGCCGGGATAGTTGGTGAACGGGTTGCTGCCCGGGGCGACGTTGCCGAACGGGTTGCCGCCGCCGCTGCTGTTCAGCGACGCATAGTCGTCCGGGTTGATGTTGCCGAAGATGGTCTCGGGCGTGACGCCCGGCAGGTCGAGCAGGGCGCCGAACGGGCTCTGCCGAAGCGAGGCCGCGAGATCGGAGCTTGCGCCGCCGCTGGACATATCAGTTGAAATCATGCTGTCGCCTCCAGAGATGCCGGCGCCGCTCGCGGCGCCGGAAGAATTGCCGTCCGCCGAACTGGCGAAGGGATTGCCGCCGCCGGCTATTGCGCCGCTCGGCGCCGCGCCGCCGCTGGCGAACGGGTTGCCGCCCGCGTCGGCATCGCCGCCGGACTCGGCCGGGCCGCCATAGGCCACGACGAACTTGTTGTTGTCGCCGCCCACGTTCACCGCGCTGCTGGTCGCAGCCGCGCCGTCGTTGGGACCCTGGTAGCTGATGACGAACGCGTTGTTGCCGCCGTCGACGGTCACGTTGTTGCCGGACGGGGTGCCGCTCGTGAACGCCGAGTAGTCGTAGGCGACGACGAACTGGTTGTTGCCGCCATCGAGGATCACGGAGTTGCCGCCCGCGTCGGTCGCATCGCCGCTCGACGTGCCCGGCGCGAACTTGACCACGAACTGGTTGTTGCCGCCCTCGATGTGCACGACGTTGCCGCCGGTGCTCATGGAGCCGTCCACCGGCGAGGGCTGGCTGTAGTCGATGACGAACCGCCCGTTGCCGCCGCTCAGCGTCACGTCGGAGTTGCCGGGAGTGAGGACGCTGACATTGTTGTCCTGGCCGGGCGCGCCCTGGTCCGCGGAGGCGTAGGCGGCGCTGGTGTCGGCGGAACTGCCGACCTTGACGTCAGCGCTGCCGGGCGCCACGACGCCTGAGTTGTTGCTTCCGACCGAGCTGCTCTCGCCGGTCACGCCGGGGCCGTAGAGGGCCGGGGCGTTTGGGTCGGCCGCGGCAGCGCCTGCACTGTCATCTGACATATGAGTAAGTCCTCCTGTTGCGGTCGGCGCTCTCATGACGACCGCGCGGTTGGCTGTCCGATAAGTAAAATGCCGCTCAGGCGAGCAATGCGGCTCGCCTGGCTTCTGATCATCGGCGCGTGCACTTTGGCACGGCAGCGCCTACATCGACTATTTCTCAACTACTTACTAGACTAGAACTGATAAAGTGTCTGTAAAGTCACTGCATCAAACTTTAGAATGAAATCATACTGAGTTCTTTGCGCTGTCGGAAGCTAGTCCCATGCTGACATCCGCAGGCCGCTCAGCTCAGCGTCTGGCTGAGTTGCCGCGCGCTTCCATCACGCTGGTAGCGGCCGCTGGGAACCCGCTTGTAGGCCTGCCCGGCGCGGACCACCTCGCGCCGGATGGCCTGCGCGCTCTTGAACCGCTCGAACAGGACCTCGGCCTCATCCCAGCGGATCGCCCGCTGCAGCGCCGTGAGATCCTCGATGTAGCGGCCGACGATCTCCAGCACCGCCGTCTTGTTGTGCAGGAACACGTCGCGCCACATGGTCGGGTCGGAGGCGGCGATGCGCGTGAAGTCGGTGAAGCCGCCGGCGGCGTATTTCAGCACCTCGCCCTTCAGCACGCCTTCCAGGTCGTCCGCCGTGTTGACGATGTTGTAGGCAAGGAGGTGCGGCAGGTGCGAGGTGATGGCGAGCACCTTGTCATGGTGCGCCGGCTCCATCAGCTCGACCTTGGACCCCAGCGCCCGCCACAGCGCCGCCACCTGCTCGGTCGCGTCCGCGTCGGTCACGGCCTGGGGGGCCAGGATGCACCAGCGGTTCTCGAACAGCCGGTCGATGGCCGCCGCAGGCCCGGACTTCTCCGTCCCCGCCACGGGATGGCCCGGCACGAACCGCCGCATGTCGAGGTGCGGTGCCACCAGCTCGATGACCTTCCCCTTCACCGATCCCACGTCGGTGACGATGGCGTCGGCCCGCAGGCCCGGCGCCACCGCGCGCGCCGGCCAGTTCCGCTGCGACCTCCCAGCCTACACCTGTGCCGCCTTCACCGACCCCACCGCCGCTACCCGC
>CAHJXG010000227.1 GCA_903644035.1 Rhodospirillales bacterium | reverse complement strand
GGCCGCAGTCGGCTCGTGGGCGCTGACCCTGATCGGCCTCGCCGGGTATCCGTGGCTGTTCTTCCGCCGGAAGCGGCTGGGGGAGAGCGCCGTCGCCTCCGGGTCCATGCTCGCCGCCGCGCTGGGCACCGCGGCCGCCGCCCGCGAGGTGGACCGGCCGGCTGCGGCGATGACGGTGCCGCTCCTCCTGTGGCTCGGCTTCGCGACGGTGCTCAGCGAGGAGTTGTGGCGCCGGAACTAGCGCCGGTCCGACGCCTGCCCGCCGGCCCCGCCCAGCGATGGCGTGTCCGCGTGGCGTCGTGTGCGGGGCGCGAAGTCTGCTAGGCTCGGGCCAGGGCCGCGGCAGGACGGTCCGTCGCAGGAGAGCCAGGATGAAAGTCACCGTCGAGATCGACTGCACCCCGGACGAGGCGCGCCAGTTCCTCGGCCTGCCTGACCTGAAGCCCATGCAGGCCGCGCTCTTGGCGCGGATGGAGGCGCAGATGACGGAGGCCGCCGACCGCTTCTCGCCGGACGCCGTGCTGCGGTCCTGGATGTCGCTCGTGCCGCAGACGCCGGACCAGTTGAAGGAGGTCGTCGGCAAGTTCTTCCGCCCGCCCCCGGGCGGGATGCCGGGCAAGACCGGGGGCTGAGGGCGACGCCGGGCTACGGAGCCGGCTTGACCCGGGGCCGCAGCGCCCGCATCGCCAGCAGCGCCGCCACGATGGCGAGCAGCGACACCGCGGTCGTGACGCTGCCGAGCGCGTAGAGCACCGGCGTCGTCACGTTCGTCGTCATGCCGACGATCTCCAGCGGCAGGGTGTTGGTGCTGCCGGCGGTCAGCATGGTGCGGGCGAACTCGTCGTAGGACAGGCTGAAGCCGAACAGCGCGATGCCCACGACGCCGGGTGCGATGATCGGCAGGACCACGTGGCGGAACACCTGGCCCGGCGAGGCGCCGAGGTCGCGCGCCGCCTCCTCCCAGGCGCGGTCGAAGCGGTTGAACACCGCGAACATGATCAGGAGGCCGAACGGCAGCGTCCAGGTGAGCTGCGCCCCGAACGCCGAGTTCCACCACGACGCGTCGCATCCCAGAAGGTTGAACAGCAGCCCGACGCCCAGGCTCACCAGCACGCCCGGCACGATCAGGCTGGCGACCGTCAGCGTGAACAGCGCGCCCGCGCCGCGGAACCGCCGGCGGAAGGCGACGGCGGCGGCGACCGAGACCACGGCGGTCGCCGCCATCACCATCGCCGCCAGGATCAGCGACCGCGTGAAGGCGGTGCCCAGGTCGCCCACGGCCTGCTGCTGGAACAGCCGGGTGAACCAGGCGGTCGAGGCCCCGCGCATCGGGAAGGTGAGGCCGCCCTCCGGCCCCTGGAACGACAGCAGGACGATGGTGAGCGTGGGCCCGTACAGGAACAGCACGAACAGCGCGAAGAACCCGCCCAGCAGCCAGCGGCCCAGCCCGGTGATCACGGCAAGCGCCGGGTCGGGATCACAGCTCCCTCCGGATATCGACGACGCGCAGCAGGGCCGCAATCATCAGCAGCACCAGCGCCAGCAGCACGACGGCGTTGGCGCAGGCGGCGGGATATTGCAGCAGCGCGATCTGGTTCGAGATCATCAAGCCGACCGACGCCCGCTGCCCGCCGCCCATCAGCCGCACCGTCGTGAAGTCGCCCATCACCAGGGTGATGATGAACACCGAGCCGATGGCGATGCCGGGCTTGGAGAGCGGCAGGATCACCTCCCGCAGCACCGCCCAGGGGCCGGCGCCGGCGTCCACCGCGGCCTCGATCAGCCGGCGGTCGATCCGCACCATGGTGTTGAACACCGGCACCACCATGAACAGCGCATACAGATGCACGAAGGCGAGCACGACGGCGAAGTCGGAGAACAGCAGCACGTCGAGCGGCCGGGCGATCAGCCCGGCGCCCATCAGCGCGCCGTTGAACAGCCCCTCCCGCCCCAGGAACGGCACCCAGGAGATCATGCGAATGACGTTCGACGTCAGGAACGGCACGGTGCAGACCAGGAACAGCACCGCTTGCAGCGCGGCGCTCTGGACGCAGAAGGCCAGGAACAGGGCGATGGGCACCCCGATCCCGACCGTCAGCACCCAGACCAGCGCCGTGTACTTCAGCGTGTTGAGGTAGGTCAGCCACGTCACCCGAGACAGCAGCACGTCCGCGTAGTTGGTCAGCACGACGTCGGGGATCAGCCGCACGCTGTCGTAGTCGAAGACGCTGACCACCAGGATCGCCGCCATCGGCACCAGCAGGAAGGCGCCGAGAACCAGCCCGAGCGGCGCCGCCAGGAGGTAGGGCGCCGCCCTCACGCGACCACGAACTCGTTCCACTTCTGCACGAGGAAGCGGTCCTCGGTCATCACCGAGTTCCAGCAGGCGACCTGCCCCATGCGCTCGGCGAACGCGCCGCCGTCGCGCACCGCGCCGGCCTTTTCCAGCACCTTGCCGTCGGGCGTCTTGATGTCGGACTGCGCGGGCTTGCCCTCCATCCAGAAGCCCCACTCGTCGGCGCTCATGTTCTCCTTGGCCGTCTCCAGCACGGCGCTGTAGTAGCCCTGGCGGTTCAGGTAGGCGCCGGCCCAGCCCGACAGGTACCAGTTGATGTAGTCGTAGGCCGCGTCCAGCTCGATCCCCGACAGGTTCTTCGACAGGCCGAGGCCGCCGCCCCAGGCGCGGTAGCCCTCCTCCAGCGGCTGGTAGGTGCAGGCGATGCCGCGGGAGCGCACGGCGGTGACGGCGGGGGACCACATGGACTGGATCACCACCTCGCCCGAGGCCATCAGGTTCACGCTCTCGTCGAAGCTCTTCCAGAACGCACGGAACTGCCCGGCGCGCTTGGCCTCGATCAGGAAGGCGGTCGTCTTCTCGATCTCGTCCCGCGTCATGTTGCCCTTGTCGCCGTATTTGATGCGACCGAGGCTCTCCATCACCATGGCGGCGTCCATGATGCCGATGGACGGGATGTTGAGGATCGAGGCTTTCCCTTTGAAGGCGGGGTCCACGAGGTCGCGCCAGTTGCGGATCGGCCGGCCCACCAGGTCCGGGCGGATGCCGAGCGTGTCGGCGTTGTAGATGGTGGGGATCAGCGTCATCCAGCCGGTGGGCTGGGCGGCGAACTTGGTGGAGGCCGGGCCTTCCACGAAGCCCACGGTGTGCGGCGCGGTGCCCTGGGCGATCCGGCTCTCGGGCGTGAGCCGCCCGGTGGTGAAGATCGGCACGATCTTGTCGTAGTTCTTGATCCGCTTCACGTCCATCGGCTGCAGCACGCCGGCGGGGAAGATCTTCTTGCAGATCCAGTACTCGATGTCGGCGATGTCGTAGGACCGCGGCTGCGTCACCGCCTTCTGCGACACCGCGTCGCTGTCGAGCGCCGTCATCGCCAGGGTGAAGCCCAGGTCCTGCTTCACCTTGTCCGCCAGCGCGTTCAGGTTCGACACCCCGGTGCCGAACTGCCGCAGCGTGATGTTGCGGATGTTCTGCGCCCAGATCGTCGGGAAGCCGGTGATGGCGCCCGACCCGGCGGCGGCCCCGGCCAGGCCCAGCCCGGCCTTCAATGCGGTGCGGCGTCCAATGGTCTTTGCGTGTGCCACGATGGGTCTCCTGAATGCAGGGAAGGGGTCAGGCGCTCAAGGGATGGGCGTCGGCGGCCGACCAGCCGATCCAGGCCGGCTGCCCCACCCGCACGGGATCGGCGAAGAACACGGCGTCGGGCAGGATCGCCACCGCGTCCTCCCCCTGCTCGGTGGTGAGCGCCACGCGGACCGACGCGCCCTGGTACTCCACCAGCGACACCGTGCCCCGCACGCCCGGCCCTGACGTGTCCGGCGCCGTCGCCAGCCGGCAGC
>CAHJXG010000226.1 GCA_903644035.1 Rhodospirillales bacterium | reverse complement strand
GCAGCGCCTGCCCGTCATGCGTCAGCCGCGCCGCATGGCAGGCGACCGCGGCCAGCTCCGCCGCAGCCGGCGGCAAGGCGCCGCAAGCCGCATCGAACATGCGCAGGTAGCGGGGCGCACCGCGGCTGAGTGGCGTCCACTCGGCCCAGTGCTGGTCGCCGAAGGCCAGGACCGGCCAGGCTTCCACCGCCGCTGCGACGGCCAGGCTGTCGGTGATCGCCTCCGCATCCATGCCGCACGCCTCGGCCCGGCGCAGGTGGATGATGCCGTGCTGCTTGCGCGTCGCCGCCTGCAGCGCGATCCAGACGACTTCCCGCGCCTGCGGGTCCAGTGCGCGGGGCGTCAGCGTCAGTTCGCGGTAGTAGGCGTCATAGGCCGCGAGCAGCGCCGGGTCATGGGCCGCGAACATGCGGTGGTAGCTCAGGGCGTAGCCACGGCGCCCGACCACCTGCTGCAGCAGCGGCGCGGCGCCCGCCGCCGGTTGGTCCGTCATGTGTCCTCCTCCATGAAATCCGCGCAGCGGTGGCCGACCAGCATGGAGGGCGCGTTGGTGTTGCCGCTGGTGATGCGCGGCATCACGGATGCGTCCGCCACCCGCAGCCCCGCCACGCCCCGCACCCGCAGCCTCGCGTCCACGACGGCGCCGATGTCCCCCTCGCGACCCATGCGGCAGGTGCCGACAGGATGGTACACCGTGTCTGCCGTACGGGCGATCCAGGCGTCCAGCGCCGCGTCGGACTGCACCTCCGGGCCGGGCTGCAGCTCGGCGCCGCGCACCCCGTCCCAGGCCGGCTGGGCGAAGATGCCGCGCAGCAGGCGCACGCCCGCGCGCAACACGGCGCGGTCGCGCGGGTCGGACAGGTAGTTCGGCTGGATCAACGGGGCAGCCAGCGGGTCGGCGCTCCGCAGCCCGACCGTGCCGCGGCTGTGGGGGCGCAATTGGCACACGTTGGCCATGAAGCCGTGCCCCTCCCCGGCACGCGCCGGCCCGGCAAGGCCGGGGACGCGCAGGGTCGCGGTGGTCAGGCCCGGCAGGAAGTGGGCCTGCACGTCCGGCTCCTCCAGCGCGGGGTCGGAGCGCAGGAAGAACCCGGCCGCCAGCGGGAAGCTGGCGGCCGGCCCGCTTCGGAACAGCAGCGCCCGCAGCAGCGCCGCTGCGGCACGATCCACCCGGGTCAGGGATTGCAGGGTAACCGGCTGCGTCGCCGCGTGTTCCACGCGGACCAACAGGTGATCCTGCAGGTTGCGCCCCACGCCGGGCAGGTCGGCCGCAACCGGAATGGTGTGCGCCTGCAACGCATCTGCCGGGCCGATGCCGGACAGCATCAGCAGATGCGGCGAGTTCACGGCGCCGCCGCACAACACGATCTCCTCCGCGTGGAACAATCCGCGCGTTGTCTGCACCCCCAGGGCCCGGCCATTCCGGACCAGCACCCGCAAGGCTCGTGCGCCCGTGACCACGCGGAGGTTCGCGTGGCGGCGCACCGGGTCCAGGAAGGCGCGCGCCGCCGACCAGCGCTGCCCGCCGGCGATGGTGAAATGGTAGCGCCCCACCCCTTCATAGGGCGGGGCGTTGAAGTCCGCCGTCAGCCCGTGCCCGGCCTGCGCGCCCGCCTGGACGAAGCGGTCCAGCAGCGGGTGCCGCGCCCCGCCGTCCGTGATGGGCAGCGGCCCGTCGCTGCCATGCCATTCCGACACGCTGCCCGCGAAGCGCTCGATGCCGCGGAACGCCCGCAGCGCATCGTCCCAGCTCCATCCTGGCAGCCCCGCCTGCGCCCAGGCGTCGTAGTCGGACGGGCGCCCGCGCGCCCACACCATGCCGTTGATCGCCGACGACCCGCCGAGCACCCGCCCGCGCGGCCAGAAGCTGCGGCGCCCGGCCAGGCCCGGCTCAGGCTCGGTGTGATAGAACCAGTTGGCGTAGCGGCTGCGCAGCAGCACGCCCGTCATCAGCGGCACCCGGAGCAGCGGGTTGCGCCCGCGCCCGCCGGCTTCCAGAAGGGTCACGCGCCGGCCCGTCGCGGACAGCCGGGCCGCGAGCACGCAGCCGGCAGACCCGGCGCCCACCACCAGCACGTCCGACCCCACAGGCATCACATGCTCCTTGCACGCGTTCTGACATTGGTGTTGTCTTCTTCATGAGACAAGCTTCGGGGTAGATGCGATGTTGCTGCGCCGACGTAGCCTCCTGGCCGCAGTCACCACCGCCGCGACCCTGCCCCGCGTCGCGATCGCCCAGGCCGTACCGGAACTGCAGACGATGCGGTCCACGGCGAAATCCTGGATCTGGCTGGCTGAGGACTACGCGAACGCTGCCGGGCACTTCGCGCGGGCAGGCGTGAAAGTGGTGTCCAACGCTTCCAGCCGCGGCACGAACATCGCCTCCCTGGCTGGCGGCGGCGTGGACATCGTGCTGGGCGATCCCGGAGAGGCGATGAACGCGCTGGGCCAGGGTTTCGCCGTACGCAGCTTCGTGCAGACGGTCGCCCGCTACGCGTCGCACGTCGTGGTCCGGAAGGAGCTGCTGGATGCGGCCGGCGTGACCGAGGCCAGCCCCGATGCCGCCCGGATGGCGGTGCTGCGCGGCCTTCGCATGGGCACGACGGGGCCGGGCGCGGCGCCGGACAACCTGCTGCGCTGGCTGGCCGTGCGTGCAGGGCTGAACCCCAACCAGGACCTGCGGCTGGTGCCGATCCAGGGCGGCGGCCCCGGCATGGTCGCCGGCCTGCAGCAGAAGGTCATTGACGGCTTCTGCCTGTCGTCGCCCTCCGCCGACATCGCCGTGACCCGCGCCGGGTGCGCCTACCTGTTCGACATGGCCGCCAACCCGCCGGCGGAGCTGAACCCCTACTGCTACATCATCGCCTCCACCGCTGAACGGACGATGCGGGACAAGCGGGAAGCGATGGTGCGCTACGTCATGGGGATCACGATGGCATTGCGCGCCATCGCCGCCGACAAGGCGGCGTTCAAGACGTTCGCCGTGCCATTCCTGGAGCTTGACCCCGCCATCGCCGAACGGGCCTTCGCCTCCAACTCGCAAATCTACTTCAACGACGCGGTGCCCAACCCGGCCCTGTTCGCCAAGAACGTCGAGTTCCTCAACGTCTCGCTCAAAAGCCAGGGGGAGGCGCCGCTGCCGTCCAGCCTGAGCTTCGAGGCGCTGTTCGATCCGTCGGTCGCCACCGAGGCGGCAAGGCGGCTCGGGTGAGCATCAGCATCCAGGCCGTCCGCAAGGCCTACGTCGCGCGCGGGGCGGAGCGGCTGGCGCTGGACCGGGTGGACCTGGAGATCGCCGCTGGCGAGTTCGTGGCCTTCGTCGGCCCGTCCGGCTGCGGCAAAAGCACGCTGATGAACATGATCGCCGGCATCCTGCCCGTGACGGAAGGGGTGATCGTGCACGAGGGCCGGCCGGTGCGCGGCATCAACCAGCATGTCGGCTACATGACCCAGGCCGACGCCGTGCTGCCGTGGCGCACGGTGCGGCAGAACGTGGAGCTGCCGCTGCGCTTCCATGGCGTCCCCCGGCGGGATCGCGCCGCCCGGGCGGAGGCGATGCTGGACCAGGTCGGGCTTGCCGGCTTCGGCGGCAGCTTTCCGGCGGAGCTGTCAGGTGGGATGCGCAAGCGGGTCGCGCTCGCCCAGCTGCTCGCCTACGGCCCCGAAACCCTGCTGATGGACGAGCCGTTCGGGGCGCTCGATGCGCAGCTCAAGCTGCTGATGCAGGAGCAGCTGCTTCGCATCTGGACGGCCCGGCGCCAGACCGTCGTGTTCGTGACGCACGATCTGGCGGAGGCGATCACCCTTGCGCAGCGCGTGGTGGTGTTCAGCGGGCGTCCGGGACGGATCAAGCAGATCGAGGACGTGGCGCTGCCCACCGACCGCGACCCGTTCCGTGCCCGCTTTCTGCCGGAGTTCGAGCGCGCCTACACCCGGCTGTGGGAGGCGCTGGCTCCCGAGATACGCCGCGGCGAGGCGGCATGAGCGGCCTGGCGCAAGCGGCCGGTGCCCTCGGGGCAGAGGTCCGCAGCCCTGCCGTCGTTGCGCTGGAGGCCGCCGGGCGCAGCCACCGCCGCCGGGTGCTGCTGCTGCGGGTGCTCGTGGGCGTGGGTTTCCTTGCGCTGTGGTATGGGGCGTCCGGACGCTGGATCGACACCCTGCTGATCTCCTCGCCCGACCTTGTGGCAGCGCGGCTGTGGCGCTGGACCCTGGACGGCACGCTGTGGAACAACCTGTCCATCACCCTGCTGGCGACGGTGCTGGGCTTCGGCATCGGCTGCACATCGGGCTTCGTGCTGGGCCTGCTGTTCGGCCGCTTCACGACCTTGGCCGAGGTGTTCGACCCCTATATCACCGCGATCTACTCCATCCCCAAGATCGCGCTGGCGCCCTTGTTCATCATCTGGTTCGGCATCGGGATCGAGAGCAAGGTGGCGGTGTCGGCCGCCATCGTGTTCTTCGTCATCTTCCTCAACACCTACTCCGGCGTGCGCGAGGTCAACCCGCTCTATGTCCACACGACGCGGATCATGGGCGGCGGGGAGGGCGCCGTGCTGCGTCACGTCATCGTGCCCTCGGCCGCGGCCTGGGTCATCACGGGGCTGAAGGTCAGCGTGCCCTATGCCCTGGTCGGCACCGTGATCGGCGAGTTCATGTCGGCCAACCGCGGGATCGGCTACCTGATCAGCCAAGCCACGGGGCTGTTCAACACGACGTCGGTGTATGCCGGCATTCTCGTGCTGGCCCTGGTCGGCGCAGTCATCAACACGGGGCTGAAGTACCTGGAAGCTTGGGTGCTGCGCTGGCGCGGCGCGGCGTGATCCCGCGGAACGCTGTCTGATCTGCCCCGCATCCTTAAACCCGCGCCACCTTGGACGACCTGGCGGCTGCCGCGCCGGGCCGGCTGCGCGAGGTCGCCCAGCCTGCCTGGTTCGGGCGGTATGGGCGCTGGGTCGAGGACGGCCGCTTGTCAGAGACCCGGAGAAGCGCCAGGCGCTTGCCCTTGAGGTCGGCGCGGATGGGGCCGTCTTGCCTGACGCCCATAACGGCGCACTGGATGCGCTCAGCTCCCGGCGAGCATCGGCATGATCGGAGGCGCCACGCTTGCGGCGTCGGAGGCCGCGCCGGCCATGCTGATGATGGCCTCGGGATCGTTGGCGGGCGGGATGGTGAAGCGCGTCGTCCCGGCGGTTTCGAGTGCGGCCGTGGCCGGGCGGGTGGAAATCCCGTTGAAGCTCGCCCCGTTCACATAGAGGTTGCGGTCGGTGACGGGCGTGCCGCCATAGGCGTCGTTGAGGAAGCTGACGGCGAGGTCGTGCGCGCCGGGGCCGAAGGTGCCCTTGAAG
>CAHJXG010000225.1 GCA_903644035.1 Rhodospirillales bacterium | reverse complement strand
CTCTTCCGATCTCAGTCCGCGTTCCAGGCGCCGGCGGGTTGCAGCCCCCGCGCGGCCAGCGGCTGCCGCCGGGCAAGCGCGCGGCGAAGGCGTCCGCAGCAGGGTTGTATGGTGTGCAGCGATCATGCCCGTCTCACGATTGGTTCCGCGTCACGTTTTCCATGACAAAGCTTACGGCCTGGTTAACGACGGACCCTTTGGGTGCTGAATGCCTGACGAACCATGTGCCGCGGCCCGCAGGCGCTGGTCGAGACCTGATCAAGGAGTGTCCATGATAGAAGTTTGGACTTGGCCTACCCCAAATGGCCACAAGGTGCACATCGCGCTGGAGGAGCTAGGGCTTCCCTACAAGGTGATCCCCGTGAACATCGGCGCCGGCGAGCAGTTCAAGCCGGAGTTCCTGGCCATCACGCCCAACCATCGCATCCCTGCCATCGTCGATCCCGACGGACCCGACGGCGTCCCACTCGCCCTCTTCGAATCCGGCGCCATCCTGATCTACCTGGCCGAGAAGGGCGGGGCGCTCATGCCCAGCGATCCCGCGCAACGGCTGTCCTGCCTGCAGTGGCTGATGTTCCAGATGGGCGGGGTGGGGCCGATGTTCGGACAGTACAACCACTTCGCGGCCTATGCGCCCGAAAAGCTGCCTTACGTCATCGAGCGTTATGGCAACGAGGTGCAGCGCCTGCATCGCGTCCTGGAGAAGCGGCTGGCCGGCAACGCCTACCTGGCCGGTTCAGAGTACAGCATCGCCGACATCGCGACCTTCCCCTGGGTGCGGAACCCGGAGCGGCGTGGCATCGACCTGGCAAGCTATCCGTCCGTGGCACGCTGGCACGACGAGATCGCGTCACGGCCGGCGGTGCAACGGGGGGTGGCGGTGCTGGCGGACCATCAACTCCAAGGGCCGATGAGCGACGCGGAGCGCGAGGTGATGTTCGGCAAGACTCAGTTCACGGCGCGATGACGCGAAGGCCCCGCTGTGCCGGTCCGGCGCAGCGGGGCGTGCTTCGGCCTACTTGATCTTGGCTTCCTTGAACGGCACGTGCTTGCGCGCCACCGGGTCGTACTTCTTGAGTTCCAGCTTGCCGGTCGTGGTGCGCGCGTTCTTCTTCGTGACGTAGAAGTAGCCGGTATCCGCGGTCGATACGAGCTTGATTTGAACCGTGTTGTTCTTGGCCACAGCCTGCTTCCTAAACGAGGTGCGCCCGAAAAGGGCGGCATGGAGGGCGGAACATGCTCATGCCGGCCTGCCGGGTCAAGCCTGGCGGCCCCTGGGCAAACGAGGTCTCAAGGTTTCAGCAAGCCGAACAACGGCCTCGGCTGGCGCGCGGCGGCATAGGCGGCGGGATGATCCAGCAAGTAGCGGGCCGCCGTCATGTCGGCCTCGCGCCCCTCAGCGGCGGGACACGCGCTGCGCAGGGCGGCGATCTCGGAACCGGGGAGCGGGGCCCGGGCGGCGTCGTGCCGGGCCAAGGCGTCCGCCAGCGGCAGGCGGCCCCGGTTGAGGCTGGTCAACTGCTGCCAGGTGGCGTCCGGTCCCTGGCTGGTGCAGACCTGAGGCAGGACGCCCAGGCTCTGGATGGGCCAGCCGGACGGGGCCAGCACCCGGCTCCAGGTCACGAACAGTTCCCCGCCATCCGGCAGCGTGGCGATCGTCTGCACCAGCCCCTTGCCCAGCGTGGAGCTGCCGACTACGACGGCGCGGCCCTGATCGGCCAGGGCGGCCGCCATGATCTCGGCGGCGCTCGCCGAGCGGCCATCCACCAGCACCACGAGCGGCGCGCCCTCGGTCGCATCATGGGCGATGGCCCGCCACTCATGCGTGGCGCCCGGGTTGCGGCCCGCGGTGACGGCCACCAGCCCGCTCTCAAGCATCAGGCTGGTCGCCGCCACGGCCTGGCGCAGCAGGCCCCCGCGGTTGCCGCGCAGGTCGAGCACTACGCCGCGCGGACGCCGTGCCGCCGGCGCCTTGGTCAGCAGGCGTTCGAACTCCTGGGCCAGGCGCCGGTCCGTGTCGCTGCTGAACCCGGCGATGCGCACCAGCAGCACGGTGCCGACCTGCTCGGCGAACACCGTCTCCGGCGGCACGACCACCCGCTCGATGTCGAGGACCTGCGTGCTGCCGTCGCGCCGGCGCACGGTGATGCCGACCTCGGTGCCGTCGATCCCGGAGATCCAGGACAGGACGGTGGCCAGGTCCTCGCCCAGCGTCGGCTGGTCGTCCACGGCCAGGATGCTGTCGCCCCGGA
The DNA here is from genome assembly GCA_903644035.1 of Rhodospirillales bacterium. Lineage (GTDB taxonomy): Bacteria > Pseudomonadota > Alphaproteobacteria > Acetobacterales > Acetobacteraceae > CAHJXG01. The sequence goes on along the minus strand of CAHJXG010000225.1, from coordinate 6,259 downwards.
TGATGCCGGCCTCGGCGCCGGGTCCGTCGGCGTTCACGCTCTGCACGATGAAGGCCTTGCCGACCTTGGCGAGCACCAGCCCGATCCCGGCCGCCCCGGACCGGCGCGCCCGGTCGAGGCTGGCGGCGCCGGGCGGCACGTAGCGGGAGTAGGGGTCGAGGTGGTTGAACAGCTCGTCGAAGAAGCGGGTGACCAGCGCCTGGGACCCGGCATCCCGCACGATGTCCGACACCTTCCAGGCCGCGGACATCAGCTCCGCCCCGGCTTGCCCCCATGCTGCGGCGGAGGGCGCTGGCGGGACGGCGCGTTGATGGATGGTGCGGTTCGCCAGCCGCAGGTCGAGGGTGGGGCCGCTGTCCTCGATCGTCAGGCCGGCGTCGAGCGAGGTGATGCCCCGCAATCCCCAGAGCGCCATCTGCGGCACCGACACCGGCTCCAAGGTGCGCGGCTCCAGGAACTCGAAGGAGGCGGACAGCACGGAGGCGGCCAGTTCGCTCGGGAACTCTGCGCTTCCGGACCGGCCGGGCTGTCCCCAGGCGGGGACCGACAGGAGCAGCAGGACCAGGGCGAGCGCCGGCCTCATCCGCGCGGGGACCGGCGCTCCTTCCGGGCGCCACGCAGCGGCGACTGCGGCTCCGGACGGGCCGCGCGGGCGGGCGACACCATCTGGAACAGCAACCCGCCCGTCACCGGGCTGGCCTCCGACAGGCGCACCTCGACATCCTGGGCCAAGTGATAGGTCATGCGGGTGCGGTGCCCCGAGAGCGACTGGGTGCCCTCCTCATACAGCCAGTAGTCGTCGGGCAGCGCCGCCATCGGGATCAGCCCGCTCGCCCCGGACTCTGAGAGCGTCACGAACAGGCCGAACCGCTGCACGCCGGAGATGCGGGCCGCGAACACGGCGCCCACCTTGTCGGCCATGTAGGCGGCGAGGTAGCGGTCGATGGCCTCGCGCTCGGCCAGGGCGGCGCGGCGCTCGGTGGCGCTGATGTGCTCGGCCGTGTCGGGGAACCGCGCCGCCTCGTCAGGCGCCAGGCCGCCCAAGCCAAGCTTCAGCCCGCTGACCAGCGCCCGGTGCACCAGCAGGTCGGCGTAGCGCCGGATCGGGCTGGTGAAATGGGCGTAGCGCGGCAGGCTGAGGCCGAAATGGCCGACGTTGTCGGGGCTGTAGGCCGCCTGCGACTGGCTGCGCAGGATGACCTCGTTCACCAGGGGCGCCTGCTCGGTGCCGGCGACCTTCTGCAGCACGCGGTCGAGGTCGCGGGGATGCAGGTCGTTGCCGGGCGCCAGGCTGATGCCCAGGCCGTGCAGGAAGGAGCGCAGCGCCTCAAGCTTCTCGTCGCTCGGCGGCGCGTGCACGCGATACATGCAGGGCAAGTGCCGCCCCTCCAGCTCCTCGGCCGCGGCGACGTTGGCGAGCACCATGAACTCCTCGATCAGCCGGTGGCTGTCGAGGCGGGGGCGCGGGGCCACGGAAACCACCCGGCCCTCCTCCAGCACCACCTTGCGCTCCGGCAGGTCGAGGTCGAGCGTGCCGCGGGCCTGGCGGGCGCCGAGCAAGGCGCGGAATGCGGCGTAGAGCGGCGGGATGACGCCGGGCAGGTCCAGGTCCTGCCCTGCGTCATGCGCGTCCTGCACCTCCGTGTAGGTCAACCGCGCGGCGCTGCGCATCAGGCCGCGGCCGAACCGGTGCGCCGTCTTGCGCCCGGCGGCGTCGACCCGCATCTCGACGAACAGGCAGCCGCGCTCCTCCTGCGGGCGCAGGCTGCACCAGCCGTTCGACAGCGCCTCCGGCAGCATGGGCACGACGCGGTCGGGGAAGTAGACGCTGTTGCCGCGGGTCCAGGCGGCCCGGTCCAGCGGCGCCCCCGGCCGCACGTAGTGGGCCACGTCGGCGATGGCCACGATCAGGCGGAAGCCGTCGCCCTCCGCTTCGGCGAACACCGCGTCGTCGAAGTCCCGCGCGTCCTCCCCGTCGATGGTGACGAGCGGCACCTCGCGCAGGTCCTCGCGCTTGCCGAGCGGCACGCCGCGGGCGCGGGCGGCATCGTGCAACGCCTCCTCGGGGAAGTCCTGCGGGATGTCGTGGCCGTGGATGCAGATCAGGCTGACGGCGCGGGCGTCGCCCATGCGGCCCAGGCGCTCGGTGATGCGCGCGGGCTTGAGGCCCAGGCCGGCATGAGGCAGGGGGCTGGCGACGACGATCTCGCCGGGTTCGGCATCGCCGGCCTCGCCGGGCGGGATCAGCCACTCGGCCTTGGCCCGGCGGTCGGTGGGCACCAGGCGGTTGGGTGCCCGGAACACGCCCAGGATGCGGCCCGGCTCGTCCGACAGGCGCTTCAGGGTCCGGCCCTCATACTTGCCGGGACCGATGGGACTGAGCCTGGCCAGCACCCGCTCGCCAGGCGCCAGCGCCGGGTTGCCGCGGCGCTCCGGCGCCATCAGCACCATGGGCGGCGGGCCGTCTCCGGTCCAGTCGACCGGGCGCGCCACCGCGTCGCCGTCCCGGTCGGTGCCGGTGACGCGCACCACCATCTGGTCGGGCAGGCGGCCCGGCGGGCTGAAACGGCGGTGTCCGGCTGGTGCTATGGCGCCCTCCTTGGCAAGGTCTCGCAGCAAAGCGCGCAGCGGGACGCGCAGTTCGGGGCCGATGCCAAATTCCCGGGAGACCTCCCGCTTGCCGACCCGGCCTCCGGCGGCGCGAATGAACAGGCGCACCGCCTCCCGCGACGGCAGCGCGCCTCCTTCGGCCGCGACGACCCGGCGCGCCACGCTAGCCGGCCGTGCGGGTGGTCCCCGTCCGTGACGAGGGCTTGGCGGCCGGCCGCTTCGCTGGCGGCTTCTTGGCCGTGGCCGTCTTGGATGCTGGACGCTTCGAGGGCGGCCGTGCCGCTGGCCTCGCTTTCGCCCCTTCTGCCGCGGGCTTCGCAGCCTTGGCCGCCTTCTTCGGCTTGCGGCCCGCCTTCGCCTTCAGCACCTTGCCCTTTTCCGCCAGCAGGGCGACGGCGTCGTCCAGCGTCAGGTCGTCCATCGCCACCTCGCGCGGCAGGTTGGCGACGCGCAGCCCATGCTGGGCGTAGGGACCGAACCGCCCCTTGCGCACCATCACCGGCTCCTTGTCGGTGGGATGGGGTCCCAGCGACCGCACGCTGTCCAGCTTCTTCGCCATCACGTCCACGGCGCGGTTCAGCCCGACCGACAGCACGTCGTCGTCCTTGTCGAGCGAGGCGTAGATGCCGCCCATGCGGATGAACGGGCCGAACCGCCCGATGCCGGCCTCCAAAGGCTCCTGCCGGTCGGGATGGATGCCGACCAGCCGCGGCAGCGACAGCAGGCCCAGCGCCTGCTCCAGCGTCAGCTGATCCCCGTCGACACCCTTCGGCAGCGACGTGCGGCGCGGCCTGCTCTTCTTGTCCTCGGGGTTCGCCTCGCCCTGCTGCACATACAGCCCGTAGGGGCCGCGCCGCACCGTCACGGCCTCCCCTGTGTCGGGATGGTGGCCAAGTTCGCGCAGGCCCTCCTTCAGGGTCTCGCCGCCGTCCTCCCCGCCATCGATGGCGAGACGCCTGGTGTATTGGCAGCCCGGATAGTTGGAGCAGCCGATGAAGCTGCCGTGCCGTCCGAGCTTCAGCCCCAGCCGCCCGGCGTGGCAGGCCGGGCAGAGCCGCGGGTCGGCACCATCGGCGCGCGCGGGAAAGAAGTGCTGGCCCAGATCCTGGTCCAGCGCGTCGATCACGTCGCTGATCTTCAGGTCGCGGGTCTGCTCGACGGCATGGGAGAACTGCTCCCAGAACGCCTGCATGACCGCGCGCCACTCCGCCCGGCCACCCGAGATGTCGTCCAGCTGCTCCTCAAGCGACGCGGTGAAGTTGCTGTCCACGTAGCGTTCGAAGAAGCTGGTCAGGAAGGCGGTGACGAGCCGGCCGCGATCCTCCGGCACGAAGCGCTTGTTCTCCAGCCGCACGTAGTTGCGGTCGCGCAGCACCGTCAGGATGGAGGCGTAGGTGGACGGGCGGCCGATGCCCAACTCCTCCATCTTCTTGACCAGGCTCGCCTCCGAGTAGCGCGGCGGCGGCTGGGTGAAGTGCTGGTCGGCGCTGACGGCGCCACGGGTCAGCGGGTCGCGCTCCTGCATCGGCGGCAGCATCCGGCTTTCGTCGGCGGCGGCGTGACCCTCCGGCGCGTCGTCCACGTCCTCCCGATACAGCTTCAGGAAGCCATCGAAGGCGACGATGGAGCCGGTGGCGCGCAGCCGCGTGCGCGGCCCCGCGACGTCGACCGCCACCTGGTCCAGCTCGGCCGACTGCATCTGCGACGCGACGGCGCGCTTCCAGATCAGCTCGTACAGCCGCTGCTGCTCCGGGTTGAGGTAGCGCGCGACGCTCGACGGCGTGCGGGTCACATCGGTGGGGCGCACCGCCTCGTGCGCTTCCTGCGCGTTTTTCGCCTTGCTGGAGTACTCGCGGGCGACGGCGGGCACGTAGGCGGCGCCGTAGGTCTCGCCCACGTGCTCACGGATCGCCATCATGGCCTCCCGCGCCATCTGCACGCCGTCGGTCCGCATGTAGGTGATCAGGCCGACCGTCTCGCCGCCCAGCTCCACGCCCTCATACAGCTGCTGGGCGCAGCGCATGATGGCCTGGGCGCCCATGCCGAGCTTGCGGCTGCCCTCCTGCTGCAGGGTGGAGGTGGTGAACGGCGCGGGCGGATGCCGCTTGACCCGCTTGCGCTCGACGCTTGCGACGGTGAACGTGTCCACCTCGACCGCAGCCTTGGCGGCGCGGGCCAGCGCCTCGGTGTTAAGGTCGAACTGATCCAGCCGCTTGCCGTCCAGATGGGTCAGCCGCGCCATGAACGGGGCGCCGGCCGGGGTGAGGAAATGCGCCTCGACCGTCCAGTATTCGCGCGGCCGGAACGACTCGATCTCGGCCTCGCGCTCGCACACCATGCGCAGCGCCACCGACTGCACCCGCCCGGCGCTGCGGCTGCCGGGCAGCTTGCGCCACAGGACCGGGGACAGGGTGAAGCCGACGAGGTAGTCGAGCGCGCGCCGGGCCAGGTAGGCCTCGATCAGCGGCTGATCCAGCTCGCGCGGGTGCTCGATGGCGAACTGGATGGCGGAGCGGGTGATCTCGTTGAAGGTGATGCGCCGCACGTTGACGCCGCGGAGCGCCTTCTTGTCCTCCAGCATCGCGCGGACATGCCAGCTGATGGCCTCGCCCTCGCGGTCCGGGTCGGTGGCGAGGTACAGGGTGTGCGCCCCCTTCAGCGCCTTGGCGATGGCCGCAACCTGGCGGGCGCCGCGCTCGTCGGCCGCCCAGTCCATCGCGAAATCCTCCTCCGGCCGGACGCTGCCATCCTTGGGCGGCAGGTCACGGACGTGGCCGAAGCTCGCGAGCACGGTGTAGCCGCCGCCGAGGTACTTGTTGATGGTCTTGGCCTTGGCGGGTGATTCGACGACGACAACGTCAGTCATGGTATCCTTTACAAAGGCGTAGGACACGAATACGAAGCAAAAGGCGAAGCCTATCCGGTGAGGACGGCCTGATTGCCCGGAAGCATCTCAACCCGCCCGGCCAACTCCAGTTCAAGCAGCGCCGCAATGACGGCGGAAGCGGAGAACTGGCAGCGCCGCACCAGATCGTCAACCGCCGTGGGCGAATGACTTAATAACGCCATCACCTTGTGTCGTACCACCTCCGGGTCCGGAACGGTACCGAAATCTTCGGCCGGTGGCTCCGCCATTCCGGGCGGCTGGCCCCGGGCGAACATCGGCGACCGCGCCAGGCCCTGCCGGGTCGGGTGGTCCGGCAGGTTGGCCAGCACGTCGGCCGCGGTCTCCGTCAACTGGGCGCCGGAGCGGATCAGGTCGTTGGAGCCGCGGCACCGCGGGTCGAGCGGCGAGCCGGGCACCGCGAACACCTCCCGGCCTTCATCCTGGGCGATGCGGGCGGTGATCAGGCTGCCGGACTGGGGTGCGGCCTCCACCACCACGACGCCGAGCGACAGCCCGGCGATCACCCGGTTGCGCCGGGGAAAGTGCCGGGCCTGCGGGGCGGTGCCGAACGGGGCCTCCGCCACCACCGCGCCGCCCTCCGCCACGCGGCGCTGCAATGCCTTGTTCTCGGTGGGGTAGGCGATGTCGATCCCGCTGGCGATGGCGGCCACGGTCCGGCCGGTGCCGAGCGCGCCGTGATGCGCCGCCGCGTCGATGCCGCGCGCCATGCCGGACACCACGACCAGCCCGGCCAAGGCGAGG
>CAHJXG010000224.1 GCA_903644035.1 Rhodospirillales bacterium | reverse complement strand
GTTCTTCGCCCGGGTCATGTCGGCCTCGGCGACCTGCGTGGTGGCCTTGGCGATCTCGCCGCAGGCGACGGTCAGCAACTCGTCCACATGCTTGGCCGTGGTGCCGGCGAACATCACCATCTCACCGTGATCCACGCCGTGGTCGGAGTAGGCATTGACCGAGTAGACGAGGCCGCGCTTCTCCCGCACCTCCTGGAACAGCGGTGAGGACATGCCGCCGCCGAGCGCCCGGGCCATCACCTTGTGCGCCCAGACCGAGGGGTCGGTCTCCGGCACGGACTGCAGGCCGAGCAGGATCGTCACCTGCTCGAAATCCTTGTCGGTGTTGCGCACGTGGCCGCCGACGTAGCGGGCGGGGGCGACCGTGACCGGCTCGGCGCGGCTGGGCAGGCCGCCGAAGTGCTGCGCCACATGCTCGACGAACTCGGCATGGCCGAAGCCGCCGGTGCCGACGACGACCATGTTCTCGGCGAAGTAGTTCTGCCCGACGAAATCGGTGAAATAGTCCCGCGTGACCTGCTCGATCAGCTCGGCGCGGCCCAGGATCGGCCGGCCGATGCTCTGCCCGGGATAGGCGGTCAGGCCATAGCCGTCATAGGCGACGTGCGACGGGTTGTCGGAGCTGCGCCGGATCTCCTGCAGGATCACGCCCTTCTCGGTCGCGATGTCGGCCTCGTTGTAGGTGGAGGCCGTCAGCACGTCGCCCAGGATCGCCACCGACTGCCCGATCGTGGTCTTGAGGCCCGTCACGAAGTAGCAGGTCATCTCGTGCGAGGTGAACGCATTGATGTTGCTGCCCAGCACCTCGATCTCGGCGCCGATCTGCAACGCGCTGCGCGTCGCCGTGCCCTTGAAGGCCATGTGCTCCAGGAAATGCGCGATGCCGTTGTTGGCCTCGGTCTCGTTCCGGGCGCCCGCCTTGACGAAGGCGGCGACGGCGGCGCTGTCGAAGCCGGGCAGATTGACGGACACGACCCGGAGGCCGTTCGGGAGTACGGTCTGTTCGATGTTCATGAGAGCCATGTGGGGTGGTGCCCGGCAAAAGTCAGCCGGTCTCCACGCCGGTTGGCGGACCCGGCGGCGAATTTTTCTGCAGTGGCCGGAGAGGCGCGGCCGCCCGGCCGGGACGACCCGGCGCGGGTTGCCCAAATCGCGGCGATCCGCTACACCGCCCGCCGCGTTGGCACCCCTGGAGGCCGACGCGATACCCATTAGGAGCAACCCATGGCCAATTACGTCACGATTGAGGCCGAGGCGCGCGAGCGGGCAGGTAAGGGGGCGGCACGCGCATCTCGCCGGGCAGGGATGGTGCCCGCGGTCATCTACGGCGCCAAGCAGCCGCCGAGCCTGGTGCAGCTTGACCCGCGCCTCGTGGTGCGCGAACTGCAGCGCGGCGGATGGCGCTCGCGCCTCTATGAGGTGAACGTCGCCGGCACCCCGTCGCGTGCGCTGATCCGCGAGGTGCAGTTCCACCCGGTGTCGGACAAGCCGATCCACGTGGACTTCCAGCGCCTGGCCCCTGGCGAGCGCATCCGCGTCTCGGTGGCGGTGCAGTTCCAGGGCGAGGCGACCTCGCCTGGCCTCAAGCGCGGCGGCGTGCTGAACGTGGTGCGCCACGCGGTCGAGGTGCTGGCCGACCCCGACAGCGTGCCGGAGGCGTTCCAGGCCGACCTCGCGGCACTCGACATCAACGACAACGTGCGCTGGTCCGACCTGTCGGGCACCGCCGACGTGACGCCGGTGATCGTGGGCCGCGACTTCGTCATCGCGACGGTCGCGGCGCCCAGCAAGCTGCCCGAGGTGGCGGCCGATCCGAACGCGCCCGCCGCCGCGCCGGCCAAGGGCGCCAAGGGCGCTGCGCCCGCCAAGGCCGCCGCGAAGCCCGCGGCCAAGAAGTAACGGCGCAGCGGCCAAGACCCGCCGGGAGCCGTGCTGCTATGGGTCGGCCTGGGCAATCCCGAGCCTGGGATGGCCCGGCAGCGCCACAACGTCGGCTTCATGGCGCTCGACGCCATCGCGCGCCGCCACGGGTTCAGCCCGTGGCGGCAGCGGTTCAAGGGCTGGGTCTCCGAAGGCAGCGTGGGCGCCGAGCGCGTGACCGCCCTCAAGCCCGCCACCTACATGAACGCCAGCGGCGAAAGCGTGCAGCCCGCCGCCGCGTTCTACAAGCTGGCGCCGGACGCCATCACCGCCTTCCATGACGAGCTTGACCTCGCGCCCGGCAAGGTCCGGGTGAAGCGCGGAGGGGGCGCGGCCGGGCATAACGGGCTGCGCAGCATGGACCGCATCCTGGGCACGCCCGAGTACTGGCGGGTCCGGCTCGGCATCGGCCATCCTGGCGACAAGGCGCGGGTGCACGGCCATGTGCTGGGCGACTTCCACAAGACCGACCAGGCCTGGCTCGCCGCACTGCTGGACGCCGTGGCGGACGCGGCCCCCATGCTGGCGGCGGGCAGGCCAGAGGACTTCATGACGCGCGTGGCCCTGCTGACGCAGGCGGAGGGGACCAAGTAGATGGGCTTCAATTGCGGCATCGTCGGGCTGCCCAACGTCGGCAAGAGCACGCTGTTCAACGCGCTGACCGCGACGGCGGCGGCGCAGGCGGCGAACTACCCGTTCTGCACCATCGAGCCGAACGTCGGCCGCGTCGCCGTGCCGGACCCGCGGCTCGGCCTGCTCTCCGCCATCGGCAAGTCGAAGGCGACGGTGCCGACGAGCCTGGAGTTCGTGGACATCGCCGGGCTGGTGCGCGGCGCGTCGCGCGGCGAGGGCCTGGGCAACCAGTTCCTGGCCAACATCAGGGAGGTGGACGCGATCATCCACGTGCTGCGCTGCTTCGAGGACGGCGACGTGACCCACGTCGAGGGCAGCGTCGATCCGATCCGCGACGCGGAGACGGTCGAGACCGAGCTGATGCTGGCCGACCTCGACAGCCTGGAGCGCCGCCTGCCGGCCGCCCAGAAGAAGGCCCGCGGCGGCGACCGGGAGCAGCAGGCGCTGGTGGCGCTGATGGAGCCGATCGTCACCGCGCTGCAGGCCGGGCAGCCGGCCCGCACCGCCATCCCGCCGGACCAGGCCGAGGCAGCCAGGCACCTGCAGCTGATGACCAGCAAGCCCGTGCTGTATGTGTGCAACGTCGAGGAGGGCGCCGCCGCGACCGGCAACGCGCACGCGGCCCGGGTGGCGGAACGCGCCGCGGCGGAGGGCGCCGGCGTCGTGACCGTCTCCGCCGCCATCGAGGCGGAGGTGAGCCTGCTGGCGGAGGAGGACCGGCGCGAGTTCCTGGACGGGCTGGGCCTGCAGGACAGCGGCCTCGACCGGGTGATCCGCGCCGGCTACGCGCTGCTTGGGTTGATCACCTACTTCACCGTGGGGCCCAAGGAGACGCGGGCCTGGACCATCGTGCGCGGCACCAAGGCGCCGCAGGCGGCGGCGGTGATCCACAACGATTTCGAGCGCGGCTTCATCGCCTGCGAGACCATCGGCTGCGAGGACTATGTCGCGCTCAAGGGCGAAGCGGGCGCGAAGGAGGCCGGCAAGATGCGGGTCGAGGGCCGCGACTACGTGGTGCGCGACGGCGACGTGCTGCTGTTCCGCTTCAACGTGTAGGCCGGAAGCACATCGCTCAGGCGCCGAGGTCCGGCAGGTCCGCCACGACGCCGAGCAGCGTGGCCTCCGCCGGCTGGCTGTCGGCGGTGCCCACCAGCAGGGCCGCGGTCCTGACGGCCAGGGCCGAAAGGCGGCCCAGCGCCGCGTCCGCGCCGATCTCGGACCGCTCGGCCGCGCGCAGGATGCGCAGCGTGGCCAGGCCGACGGCGGCGAACGTCTCCTGCAGCACGGCATCGAGCGACGCGGCCTGCGTCACCCCCAGGTCCAGCGGCACGCGGCGGATAGCGGTGTCGCCCAGCTGGTCCCGGCTGTTCCAGCCGCCGATCCGCGCGAAACCAGGCTCGCGGCCGGCGAAGATCCGGGCCAGCCGGTGCATCTCCGCCTCGCAGGCCGCATGGGGCGCGGTCCCGCCGGCCCGGGCGATCAGCAGGGCGATGTAGCCGTCCACCAGGCTCCGCACCACGGCGAGGCTGCCGAGGTAGTTGGGATGGGCGGCCCGCGCGAGCGCCGGCCCGGCGGGACCCGCCTCCGTGCGGGCGCGCCACTCCTGCCGCAGGGCATCGCCGTAGTCGAGCAGGGCCGCGTGGCGCAGGCTGGTCCGCCGCCGGGCCAGCGCCATGAGGTCGCCGTGCACGCGATGCACCCGCCCGGCCTGCATCAGCCGCAGCCACAGCACCGCCCGGCGCGCCGTCCAGGCCGGGGTCAGGCGCGGCGGCAACGGCCATCCCTGCGGACTCACACGCGGCTTGCGCATCATATCTGCATCACCCTTTGCAACCCATTGGTCTCGTCGAGCCTTTGGCAGGTTACCACGGCGGCATCGGCCGCGTGAGCGGAACAGGTATGGAGACGGCAGATCATGGGCATTCTTGATGGCATCCTCGGCAGCCTGCTCGGCGGCAACAGCAACGCAGGGCCGCTGCAATCGATCCTTGGCTCCGTGCTGGGCGGCGGCGGGCAGGCGCAGCAGCAGGGCGGGCTAGGCTCGCTGCTGGGCGGCGGGCAGGCGCAGCAGGGTGGCCTGGGCGGCGCGCTCGGCGGAGATCGGAAGAGCACACTTGA
>CAHJXG010000223.1 GCA_903644035.1 Rhodospirillales bacterium | reverse complement strand
GGTTGATGTGCAGCTCGGCATAGCCATCCATCCGCCCGGCCGCCACGTCCGCCAGGCCCAGCGCGCCGGAGCCGCCGGAGCGCAGCATGACGCCCGCGTCCAGCACCCGGCGGCACAGCGCCAGGTAGTCGTCGGCGGCGACGCGCGGCGACCACCCGGCCTCGATGATCGCGCGGTCCAGGCGGTCGGTCGCCGCCACCCGGATGGGCGCGCCGTTCAGCGTGGCGCCCTGGCCCTGGCAGCCGGCGAAGGTCTCGCCCAAGGCGGGTGCCGCCAAGACGCCGAGCAGGAACTCGTCGCCCTCGACGAGGCCGATGGAGACGCACCAGCGAGGGGCGCCGCGGGCGTAGTTGCTGGTGCCGTCGATGGGGTCCACGACCCAGCGCAGGCTGCCGTCCCGGGTGCGGCCGGCCTCCTCGCCCTGGAAACCGTCCTCCGGAAAGGCGGCGAGGAGGCCGTCCGATAGGAAGCGCTCGACGGCGCCGTCCGCCTCGGTCAGCCAGTCCTGCCGGTCCTTCAGGGTCGCCTGGGCGGCGCCGGGCGGCGGGCGCATCCGCATCGCCAGCGCGCCCCCTTGCTCCGCAAGCTCCTGCGCCACGGCGAGGCGGCGGCCAAGCGCGTTCACAGCCGCACGCTTGACAGGAGGGCGGCGAGCGGCTGGATGGGCGGCATGAGGCGCATGATGGTCCTTCTGGGTGTGCTGGCCGTCGCGGGCTGCTCCGGCTACGAGCCGCGGGTGGAGACCGACCGCTCCGCGCCGAAATACCAGGCGGACCTGGCGTCGTGCCAGGATTCGTCGGCGGACGCGGTCAACAAGCGCAACGCCAAGCGCGGGCTGGATTGGTTCAGCTCCCCGGTCAGGCGTCCGTTCCAGATCCGCGAGGCGATCCGCACCTGCGTCAGGAGCAAGGGCTACGTCGTTCCGGGATAGCTGGAAGACAGCACGTCCAGGCGGTATTTCTCGGCGCGCTGCTGCGTGATGGGCCGCAGCGCCGGGGCGCAGGCGGCGATCATCGCCTCCGCCGCGTCGTCGCCGGTGCAGAACCCGTCGGTCGGGCCGTGCCAGTTGACCAGGATGATCGCGCCGCCGGGGGACAGCGACTGCTGCGAAAGCCGGGCCGCGGTCGCCCGGTCGGCATCGTCCAGGTAGTAGAGAACCTCGGAGAACAGGATCAGGTCGAAGGCGCCAGCGGGCCAGTCCTGCGGCACCACCATGCGGCCGAATTGAACGTGCGACTGGTCCTGGCACCGGGCCGTGGCCTGCTGCAGCGCGGCTTCGGCGACATCGACGGCGAGGATGGCGTCGCAACGCGCGGCGAGCTGCCGGGTCAGCACGCCGATGCTGCAGCCGACCTCGAACGCGCGGGCGAAGCGCGGGCGGGGCAGGGCCGCAAGCGTCGCGGCATACTTGTCGCGCTCATAGTCGCTGGTGGCGAACTTCCAGGGATCCGGGTCATTCGCGTACAGCCGGTCGAAGTGCTCCGGAGTGACGGGGGGAGACGCCATGGGAGTCAGGCGGCGGCGCGGATGGCGGCGGCCTTGACGTCCTCCGTCACGCCGCCCTGGAAGCTCGCAAAATTCTTCTCGAAGCGGCTGACCAGGTCGGCGGCGGCGCGGTCGTAGGCGGCCTGGTCGGACCAGGCCTGGCGCGGGTCCAGCACCTCGTTCGGGATGCCGGGCACGTCCTGGGGCAGCATCAGGCCGAAGAACGGGTCGCGGACGTAGCGGGCGTGCTTGAGGCTGCCATCCAGCACCGCGTTCAGCAGGGCGCGGGTGTGCCCAATGCTCATGCGGGACCCGGTGCCGTAGGCACCGCCGGTCCAGCCGGTGTTGACCAGCCAGCAATCGGCGCCGTGCCGGGCGATGAGGTCAGACAGCATGGCGCCGTAGACCTCCGGCCGGCGCGGCAGGAACGGGGCGCCGAAGCAGGTGCTGAAGGTCGCCTGCGGCTCACGCCCCAGGCCCTTCTCGGTGCCGGCGACCTTGGCGGTGTAGCCCGACAGGAAGTGGTACATCGCCTGCGCCGGGCTGAGCCTGCTGATGGGCGGCAGCACGCCGAAGGCGTCGGCGGTCAGCATCACCACGTTGCGCGGCTGCCCGCCGCGGCCGGACAGGTCGCAGTTGGGGATGAACTCGATGGGGTAGCAGGACCGGGTGTTCTCCGTCAGTGACCCATCGGCGAGGTCGAGCCGGCCCTGGGCGTCCGTGACCACGTTCTCCAGCACCGTGCCGAAACGGTGGGTGGCGGCGTAGATCTCGGGCTCGGCCTCGGCGCTCAGGTTGATGACCTTGGCGTAGCAGCCGCCCTCGAAGTTGAACACGCCGCCCGGCCCCCAGCCGTGCTCGTCGTCGCCGATCAGCGGGCGGTTCGGGTCGGACGACAGGGTGGTCTTGCCGGTGCCGGACAGGCCGAAGAACAGCGCGACCTCGCCGGGGCTGCCGTCGGCGGTGCGGCTCACGTTGGCGGAGCAGTGCATGGGCAGCACGCCCTCGGCCGGCAGCGTCCAGTTCATGATGCCGAAGATCGACTTCTTGATCTCGCCGCCGTACTCGCTGCCGGCGATGACGATGACCCGTTCGGTCAGGGAGACAACGATGGCGGTCGCGGAGCGCACCCCGTCGATGGCCGGGTCGGCCTGGAAGCGGGGGGCGTGCAGGATCACGTAGTCCGGCGTGAACCCGGCCAGCTCCGCAGGGTCCGGGCGGATGAACATGTTGCGGGCGAACAGGGTGTGCCAGGCCTCGGTGCTGACCAGGCGGACCCGGACCCGGTGCGCAGGGTCGGCGCCGGCATACAGGTCCTGGGTGAACAGCTCCTGGCCTTGCAGGTAGCCCTGGACGCGCGATTTCAGGACCGCGTAGTGCCGCGGCGCCAGCTTCTGGTTGCCATGGCGCCACCAGATGTCGGCCGAGACCTCGGGCTCGTCGACCATGAACTTGTCCGCGACCGAGCGGCCGGTATGCGCGCCGGTCCTCACCACCAGGGCGCCGTCGGCCGAGAGCGTGCCCTCGTTGCGGCGCAGCGCGTGGGCGACGAGCTGCGGCGTCGAGAGGTTGGCGTGGACGGCGCGGCCCGGGAACACGTGGGTGCCGGCGAGGGCGGCGGAGGCGTCATGGGTCGCGGCGGCCATTGATGTGCTCCCTGGGGTCCTCCTTGCGGAAAGGACGTTTGGTTGGTTTTCAGGCCTAGTAGGCGAGGCCCACCGCACCGTCCAGCGGCGTTTCGTACTAAGCTTTCGCCATTCTCGTGAGGCGGACCAGCTCGGCCCGGATGCCGCCGGCGTTGGCGACCGGGGCGGACCAGGGGATGCGAAGGACCGCCTCCTCGCGGGCGAGGTCGCAGCCGTCCACGTCGCAGGCCACCATGCGCCACCCCGGCTGATCCGCCCCTTGGGCGGCGGCGATCCGGTCGAGCGCGTCGGCGTGGTCGTCGTTGCAGTGGGTGAGGACGCCCTGTTCCGCGTCGGCGACCGCCTGGACCGCGGCCGGGTCCCAGGCCAGGTCGGCCTGGCGGAGGCGGGTGGCGCTGGCGAAGCCGCCGATATACAGCCCGGCCTTCGGCACGACGCGCCAGAGTTGAAAATCCCCGAAACCCGCGTAGAATGCGGCGTAGGGGTGCAGCGCGACCCAGCGCGCCTTGAGGGCGGCATCAGGCTCAGGGGCAGCGAGGCCGGTCACGGTCAGGCGGGGCGCGGTCTGCGGGTTGGCCTCGACCGGATGGCCCGCGACCATGACGGCGCAGCGCGGCTCGTCGCGCAGGTGGCGGGTATGCTCCGACAGGCCGGACAGCAGCAGGAGGACGGAGCCGTCGGGGGCGGCCGCCGGCGTCACGAGGGAGGCGAATGGCTGCCCGTCGCCGCTGGTCGCCAGCGTGCCGGCCCGGGCGGCGCGGAGCAAGGCCCGGGCGTCCGGGACGGGCGTGGACGTCGGCATGGCCGGAGCATCTGGGGTGGGGGCGTCTGAGGTGGAGGACATTGTCGATGCTCCCTGCATTCCGTCATCGTTCACCCCAAATAGAATGAATATGCCGGGCGTCCACCATGCCCGGCCCCACGCTTGGTGAGCGAAGGCGACAGGCCCATGAAGCAGACCATCGCACTGGTTGACGACGACCGCAACATATTGACCTCGGTGTCGATCACCTTGGAGCAGGAGGGCTTCCTGGTCCGCACCTACACGGACGGGGAGAGCGCGCTGCAGGGCCTGACCGCGAAGCCCGTCGATCTCGCGGTGCTGGACATCAAGATGCCGCGCATGGACGGGATGGAGCTGCTGCAGCGGCTGCGGGCGCGCAGCCAGCTCCCGGTCATCTTCCTCACCAGCAAGGACGAGGAGGTGGACGAGCTGATGGGCCTGCGGCTCGGCGCGGACGACTACATCACGAAGCCGTTCAGCCAGCGCCTGCTGATCGAGCGCATCCGGGCGCTGCTGCGCCGCAACGAGACCAGCCGGGCCGAGGGCTCCGGCGCGGCGCCGGGCGGGGTCATGGTGCGCGGCGACCTCGTGCTCGACGAGACGAAGCACCAATGCGCCTGGCGCGGGCGGGACATCCAGCTGACGGTGACCGAGTTCCTGCTGATCAAGGCGCTCGCGGCGCGGCCCGGCATGGTGAAGTCGCGGGACCAGCTGATCGACGCGGCCTACGGCGAGAGCATCTACGTCGATGATCGCACCATCGACAGCCACGTGAAGCGGGTGCGCAAGAAGTTCCGCACCACCGACGACAGCTTCGACCACATCGAGACGCTGTATGGCATCGGCTACCGCTACAAGGACCAGTGAAAGGGTCAGGGTGATCCATGCCTGACAGCGGCGGGACCGTGGCCCCTGCCCTGCGCACGGCCGAGCCGGTCGGCGCCGGCGGCGCGGCGCCCCCGGTCAGGACGG
>CAHJXG010000222.1 GCA_903644035.1 Rhodospirillales bacterium | reverse complement strand
TCATGCAGCCGGCGGCGCTCGTGGACATCAACGCCCTCGGCGCCGCGCATGGCCGCATCGAGGCGAGGCCCGACGGCCTGCACCTCGGCGCGCTCGTGCGCATGAGCGAGGCGGCGGCGCACCCGGCCATCCTGCGCGACTACCCGGTGATCGCCGAGACGCTGCTGATGGCCGCAAGCCCGCAGCTCCGCAACATGGCAAGCCTCGCCGGCAACGTGCTGCAGCGCACGCGCTGCCCCTACTTCCGCGACGCCGGCTGGGCGGAGTGCAACAAGCGCGTGCCCGGCAGCGGCTGCGCGGCGCTCGATGGGGTGAACCGCAAGCACGCCGTGCTCGGGGTGAGTGACCGGTGCATCGCCGCCTACTCCGGGGACTTCGCCCAGGCGCTCGTGGCGCTCGGCGCGGAGGTGCAGACGGCGGGGCCGAACGGGTCGCGCAGCATCGCCTTTGCCGACCTGCACACCGGGTCCGACAACCCGCACACCGAGACGGTGCTGGCGCCGGGCGAGCTGATCACCGGCTTCCGCGTGCCGGCGGGGCCTTGGACCCGGCGCTCCACCTACGTGAAGGTGCGGGACCGCGAGTCCTACGCCTATGGCCTCGCGACCGCCGCCGTCGCGCTCGACCTGCAGGGTGGCGTGGTGCGGGAGGCGCGAATCGGGCTGGGCGCCGTGTCCTACAAGCCGTGGCGGGCGCATGAGGCGGAGGCCGCGCTGCGTGGCAAGCCGCTGACCGAGGACACCGCCGCCGCCGCGGCGCAGGCCGCCTTCGCGGGCGCCCGGCCGCGGCAGGAGAACGCCTACCTGATCGACCTGGGCCGCCGCACCCTCGCGCGCGCCCTCCTGCAAGCCAGCCGGATGGAGGCCTGAGATGTCGGACCTGACCGCCCAGATCATGCCGCAGGGCGCGCCGCCGAGCGCGGCCAAGCCCGCCATCGGTGCGGCGACCTCCCGCGTGGACGGTCGCCTGAAGGTCACCGGGGCGGCGCGCTACGCCTCGGACCTCTACGGCGCCAACCCGGCGCACGCCTACCTCGCCACCAGCACCATCGCCCGCGGCCGGATCACCACGCTCGACGAGACGGAGGCGCGCAAGGTGCCGGGCGTGCTCGACATCCTCACCCACCGCAACGTCGGCGACCGGGTGAAGCCCGGCAAGATCTTCTCGCAGAAGGGCTACATGGGCAGCAGCATCGCGCCGCTGGCCTCCGACCGGGTGCAGTACGACGGGCAGATCGTGGCCCTCGTCGTCGCCGAGACGTTCGAGGCGGCACGGGAGGCGGCGCATCGCCTGCGCATCGAGTATGCGGCGGAGGCGCCGTCGGCGACCTTCGACAGCCCGAGCGTCGAGACCGCCTCCGCCGAATCGGCCTCCCGCGAGGGCGAGCAGCCCGGCGAGGAGAAACCCAAGGTCGGCGACGCCCAAGCCGCCCTCGCAGCCGCGCCGGTCACGGTTGACCAGCGCTACGCGACGCCAATCCAGCATCACAATCCCATCGAGCTGTACACCACAGCCTGCGCCTGGGACGACGGCAAGCTGACGGTGTGGGAGCCGTCGCAGAACATGCACGGCTTCAAGAACGGCCTGGCGGAGCAGCTGGGCATCGCGCCATCCGACATCCGGGTGATCTCGCCCTATGTCGGCGGCGCCTTCGGCTCGCGCGGGTCGCTGACGCAGCGCACGGCGCTGGTGGCGCTGGCGGCGCAGCGGGTGCGCCGCCCGGTGCGGCTGGAGACCACGCGCAGCCAGGGCTTCACCATCACCACCTACCGGGCCGAGACCCGGCACCGCGTGCGGCTGGGCGCCGGCGCCGACGGCAGGCTGCAGGCGCTGATCCACGAGGGCTGGGAGGTCACGTCGCGCCCGGACGACTACAAGGTGGCCGGCACCGACGCCTCCACCCGGCTGTATGCCTGCCCAAACGTCGATTCGGAGGTGTACATGGTCCACGCCGATCGCAACACGCCGGGCTTCATGCGCAGCCCGCCGGAGATCCCGTACCTGTTCGCGCTGGAATCCGCGATGGACGAGCTGGCGGTGGCGCTGAACATGGACCCGGTGGAGCTGCGCCGGGTCAACGACACCATGCAGGAGCCGATCAAGGGCCTGCCCTACACCTCCCGCGCGCTGATGCCGTGCTTCGACGCGGCGGCCCGGGCCTTCGGCTGGGAGCGGCGCGACCCACGGCCCGGCTCGATGCGGGACGGCGAGTGGATGGTCGGCTGGGGCTGCGCCACCTCGATGTATCCGACCAACATGGGGCCGGCGACGGCGCGGGTGATCCTCTCGCCGCAGGGCACCGTGCGGGTGCAGGCGGCGGGGCACGAGATCGGCACCGGCATCACCACCGTGCTCGCGCTGATGGCCGTGTCGGGCCTGGGCGTCGAGATCGGCAAGGTCACGGTCGAGGTGGGCGACTCGGACCTGCCCCCCGTCCCGGTCGCCGGCGGCTCCAACAGCACGGCGAGCATCGCGACGGTGGTGGCCCAGGCGTGCGAGCAGATCCGCGCCCGCATCGCCGCCGCCGCGGTGGCGGCGGACAGCCCGTTCCGCGGCATGGACCCAGGCACCCTCGTGCTGGCCGACGGCGCCCTGCGC
>CAHJXG010000221.1 GCA_903644035.1 Rhodospirillales bacterium | reverse complement strand
TTGACGATTTTGGCTCGCGCGCGGACTCAACAATGGCGTTGATCCCGCTGCCTTCCGCCCCAGGATTCGTCGCCCTGTATTTCGCCCTTTCGTAAATTGAGGGCAGTCAGCCTCTTGCGGGCTGCCTGCTTCTGGACACGCGCCTTTGCAGGCGCGGCCTCGCGACAGCTCGCACCCAACAGGAGGGGTAGCCGACGGATGAGCGTAACGATGGAGGAAAAGCTGAAGCGCCGGAAGCTGGAGGCGCTGAAACGTGGCGTGCATCGCGTGCCGATCAACGAGACCCTGCCGGTCTCGACCCACGTCGTCGGGGTCGGCGCCGACGGCATCGCGGCGATTGCCGAACTCCTCCGCGCCCTGCCGCCCGGCGGCGCGACGCTTCACGCGCTGGCGGTCGGCATCGGCGACGAGTCCATCTCCGCATTGCAGGCCCTGGCCGCCAGCCTGCCGCCCGGACGGGCCGAGGTGACGGCGGTTGCCCTGCACGTGCCAGAGCCGCAGCCTTTGGCGTCCGCCCTGGCGCGATATCCAGATTTCCTGAGGCTGGAGTACCCGTTCCATGCATGGGGCGCCAGCTACGAGCCTTGGCTGCCTGCTGCGGCAAGCCTCCCGGCATCCATTGACGGCTGCAGGCGGGCCGTGGCGAAAGCAGCCTACGGGGTGGCGTACTACGCAGGGCCGCGGACGCTAGAGCATGCGCTTCGAGGTTTTGCCGCCACGGTCGAGGCGGTCCAGGGCCGGACGCAGGCCATCGTGCCCGTCGTGTTCGGCCTCGGCGACAGCGCCGGCAGCGGCGTCGTCGTCGACCTCGTGCGGCACCTCTCGACCAAGATGTTCGGGCGGCGCGTTCTGGTAGCCGGCATCGGCATCGCGCCGTGCGGCGGAGACCCGGCGGACCGTCGCGGCGGCCCTCTGTTCGCTTTGATGAATGAACTCGACTGCTTGAACGACGAGGCCAAGAACCAGGGCGTCGTCGCGTCCTGCGGCGAGCTGTTCCGCAACCCGTTCACCGCCGGGTTCATCCTGGTGCCCACGCAGCATGTCTGGGCGGCGACGCGCGACTTCGCCGCGACGCGGGACCGGGCCAACCAGGAGATCGCGGCCCTGCTGACGTCCAAGGACGGCACGGGGTTTTGGGAGCTGCTGCGCCTGTTGAACTGGGTGGCGGCGCCTTCGACCCAGCACTCCGCGGCCCGGACGCCCTGGGGCGCCCAGTGGGTGCATGTGCTGGGCTACGCCGACACCGCCGGCCCGGTCCGAGCCGACCCGGCGGCGATGGGGCTGCTGCCCGGCTACAAGCCGGAGTTCGTGGAGGCGCGGGTGGCGGAGGTCGCGGGAGCCGGGAGCGCCGCCTCCGCCATCGACGCCGCCTTCGACCCGGACCTGCCGACGCAGCTCGTGGATGGCGGCCGGGCCGGGTCGGTCCAGTTCGTGCTGCCGTCGCTCAGCAAGACGGACCTTGGGTTCTTCTTCGAGGCGCGGGACGCCTACGACGCCGAGCCGGCGGACCAGCGCCTGCTGGACCATTCCATGCTGTTGGAGCAAGGGGTCTTGCTCAGCGAACCCTCGACGCGCCTGGCCGGCATGGCCGGCGCGGGCATCGGGTCGAGCGCGTGCTGGATCGCCGTTCCGCTTGATGCGCTGCGCGGAGGGGACCGGCGCCCCTCGCCAGCCGCCAGGGCCGCGTGACGTCGCGTGCCTCGCCGCCCCTCCTTAACAGATGATGGGAGATCTCGATGCCGCTCGATTGGTCTAAAGTTGTCCAGAAATACGGAGGCGGATTCAAGGTTCCAACCATCACCGGAGGCAAGTTTCTTCAAGTCTCATCGGCAGATGACACCGTAATACACATTGAGAATCCAGTATGGACATCGACTCTTGAACGTATTCACTTTGAAAAAGCAGTTCAGCTTATCGAAGAGGGATTAATTTCAACAGATCCTGGATTATTTGTTGAAGATTATATGTTGTACGTTTCTAATCATCGAGCAACATCGGTTGCACATATCATGCGAGATCTTGGCTACATAGAAAATACAGGCACATTCTCGGTTCGTTGCTGATCTGAGTTTCAAGCCTGCCACGCCGCGAGATATGGCAGTAATACCAAATCAGAAGGACGCCACCATGAGCGCATCGCTTTACCACAGTTCGACCGGGACGCAGGCGCCGCATTGCATGCACGTCGTGGGCATCGGCCGCACCGGCGCCGCCTACGTCGAGGCACTGCTGCGCACCGGGGAGATCGAGGACCATCTAGCCGATCCCCGCGCCACCTTCGCCGCCCTCGTGGTGGATATCGGCGACCAGGACATGGGGCTGGCGCAAGACTACGCCGCCGCCTTCGTCAAGCGCCTGGAGTCGCGCGGCATCCCGTCCGACCGCTTCCAGTTCCAGGCCATGCCGCTGCCGGTGCCGTCCAAGGAGGACTTCTTCGAGGGCATGAACCGCACGCGCGAGTTCCTGAAGATCGAGTATCCCCGCTATTACTGGAACCCGAACTTCGAGTCCTACGTCCCGAAGAAGTATGTCATGCCGGAGGCAGGCGGGCACTTCCCGCGCGCCGTCTCCAAGGCGATCTATGCGAACGCCTACTACGCCGGCGAGCGGCCCATGGATGTGGCGTTGCGCGCCTTTGTCGCCCATGTCGAAAAGGCCGCCCTGCCCTCCTTGGTCACGGTCTGCTTCAGCCTCGCCGGCGGCACGGGCAGCGGCATGGTCATGGACATGGCCCGGCACCTGTCGAACGTGAAGTTCGGCCGCCGCATCCCGGTCATCGGCGTCGGTCAGTTGCCGAACTCCGGCGACCCCGAGATGTACCAGAACAGCGCCAGCCTCTACACCACGCTGAACGAGCTCGACTGCATGCTGGACGACGCCAAGAACGCGGGCGTCACCGCCGTCTGGGGCGACCTGTATCGCAGCCCCTTCACCGGCGGCTTCTTCGTCGTCAACCCCGAGCATAGCTGGCAGCGCCTCACCGCCTACACCACCACGGGCGAGGCGCATATCCGCCAGCACGCCAAGGAGATGGTGACCAACCGCTTCGTCGCCGACAGCTTCATGCGCTTCGCCGTGGTCGATAACGGGCGGGACCTGTTCCGCGCCCTGCGCCCGTCGGGTCTCACCGGCGCGCCGCACGAGACGGTCAGCTCCAAGGCGCGGGCCTGGACCCTGTTCGACGTGGCGAAGCTGACGCACCCGGGCGTGCAGGTTCTGCCGGGCGAGGCGCCGTCGAAGTGGGATGACGTGATCTCGCAGTGGATCGACTTCACGCCGAAGTACAGCGGCCTGAAGGACGGCTTCAAGACCGACTACGCCGAGGTCACGGTCTACGGGTCCCGCAACATGGGGCACACGAACATGTCGAAGTCGTTCGAGGAGATGATCAAGAAGAACTACCTGCTCGACGATGAATCCTCGCTGCAGATCTCGACGCACGAGTTCTTCGACACCCTCACCGCCTACGCCAACGTCATCCTGCCCGGCATGGCCAAGACCGACCTGGTCGCCTTCTGGGAGGCGCAGGCCAACTACGACAAGCTGGCCTGGGAGGAGCGGCTGATCGAGCACGCCTGGCTCATTGACCTCGGCCCGATGCTGTCGGAACCGGCGATCCGCTTCGAGGGCATGGCCGGCGAGTGCTTCTGGGGCTGCGCCTGCTGGGTCGTCGTCTCCTACGACGAGCTGCGCGGCACCGTGCTGCCGCCGCCGAACCGAAAGGTGATCGTCGAGGAGGGGATCGCGAAGATGGCGACCACCGTCGTCGCGACGCCGGGCGGCCTGGCGCCGAAGCGGGTCCGCACGTCGATGGCGGCACCCGAGATGGCATCGTAAGGACGAACGGGCGGGGGTCTCGCGGCCCCCGCCCGGCTTTCCGTTTTCAGAAGGCTTTCCCATGTCCAGCGCCGACACCCGCATCCCCGCGACCGTCGTTACCGGCTTCCTCGGCTCGGGCAAGACGACGCTCATCAACCGCATCCTGCGCGAGCAGCACGGGCGCAAGCTCGCGGTGATCGTCAACGAGTTCGGCGAGATCAGCATCGACGGCCAGCTCGTCATCCACGACGAGGACGCGCAGCTCGTCGAGTTCAACAACGGCTGCCTGTGCTGCACCGTGCGCGGCGACCTCGTGGAAACCTTGGGCCGCCTGCAGGAACGCGCCGGCACGCTCGACGGC
This sequence comes from Rhodospirillales bacterium, assembly GCA_903644035.1. GTDB lineage: Bacteria > Pseudomonadota > Alphaproteobacteria > Acetobacterales > Acetobacteraceae > CAHJXG01. The sequence continues at coordinate 3,382 of CAHJXG010000221.1, read as the reverse complement.
ATCCTGATCGAGACCACGGGCCTCGCCGACCCGGCGCCGGTCGCCTCCACCTTCTTCGCCGCCGATGAGGTCAAGGCCGGCATCCGCCTCGACGCGTTCGTCACCGTGGTCGATGCCGTCAACCTGGAAAGGAACCTCGCGCAGAGCAACGAGGCGATGGAGCAGGTCGCATTCAGCGACATCGTGCTCATCAACAAGATGGACCTGGTCTCCGCCGAGCAGATGGCCGCCGTCGAGCGCCGGGTCCGGCAGCTCAACGCCATGGCGCGCATCTACCACACCGCGAACTCCGAGATCGCGCTGTCGAGCATCCTCGGCGTCGGCGCCTTCGACCTCGTGCAGAAACTGGAGGTGGACCCGGAGTTCCTGGGCGACCACGAGCACGAGCATGACCCGGCCATCGGCTCCTTCGTGCTGACGGAGCGCAGCCCGGTGGACGTGAACCGGCTGATGAGCTGGATGGGCGGCATGGCGGAGCGTCGGGGCGACGACCTGTATCGCACCAAGGGCATCTTCCATGCGAACGGCTTCCAGGAGCGCCTGGTGTTCCAGAGCGTGCGGATGCTGACGACCCTGCGCCGCGACAGGCTGTGGGAGCCGGGCGAGGAGAAAATGACGCAGTTCGTCGTCATCGGAAAAAATCTGGATAGGGAGGAGTTCGCGGCGGGCCTTGCAAGCTGCGTGTTCCGGTAGCAGCAACCCCATCACAGGAGAGACTTGAATGGCCATTGAAGCTGGCGCCGCGGTGCCGCCTGCCACGTTGAAGCAGATGACCCCGGCCGGCATTGAGGACCTGGACCTCCTGCCGCTGCTGAAGGGCAAGAAGGTCATCCTGTTCGGCTTGCCCGGCGCCTACACGCCGGTGTGCTCGACGCAGCATCTGCCGGGCTTCGTGGCGGACGCGGACAGGCTGAAGTCCGGCGGGGTGGCGGCGATCGCCTGCATCTCGGTGAACGACCCGTTCGTGATGTCCGCCTGGGGCAAGGAGCACGGGGTCGGCGACAAGGTGATGATGCTGTGCGACCCGGAGGCAGCGTTCACCAAGAGCCTCGGCCTGTCGCTCGACCTGTCCGGCCTCGGGCTGGGCGAGCGGTCCAAGCGGTGGTCGATGGTGGTGGAGGACGGCGTCGTCGCCACCGTCAACGTCGAGGACAGCATCTTCGACGCGCACGTGAGCGGGTCCGCCAACCTCCTCGCCGCCGTCCCGGCCTAGCGCGCCGCCGCCGGTGGCCCCCGTCGCGCAGGCACCCGTCACGCAGGCAACCGGCGCCGATCCGGAGCCGGTCTATCGGGTGCATGTGTTCTGCTGCACGAACCGGCGGCCGGACAGCCACTGGCGCGGCTGCTGCGCCAGCAAGGGCAGCAAGGCGCTGTGCGACTACATGTGCCGCCTTGGCATGGTGCTGGGCGCGCGCCGCATCCGCATCAACCATGCCGGCTGCATGAACGTGTGCGAGCACGGGCCGGCCATGGTGATCTACCCCGACGGCGTCTGGTACAAGTACGGGACCGAGGCGGACGTGGAGGAGATCCTGCGCCGCCACGTTATCGGCGGCAAGCGGGTGGAACGGCTGCTGCTCAACATCGACCCCGGCACGCTGCATGGATGATCGTCGCGGTCCCGCGCCCGGCGGCGCCGTGACGAGGCGCTGCTTCCTTCCCTCATCAGAAAGGCCAGCATGACCCGCGTGTTCCCGAGCCTGCTCCGCGCCGACCCGTCCGGCGTGCGCGGGCGCACCATCGCCCTCTACGCCGTCCTGGTCATCGCGAACGCAGCCGCCTGGATCTGGGCCTTCGCGCTGTTCCGCGAGCAGCCGATCCTGCTCGGCACCGCGCTGATCGCCTACGGCTTCGGCCTGCGCCACGCGGTCGATCCCGACCACATCGCGGCCATCGACAACGTGACCCGCAAGCTGATGCAGGACGGCCAGCGCCCGGTGACGGTGGGCTTCTGGTTCGCGGCCGGGCACTCGGCCGTGGTCGCGCTGGGCGCCGGGGTCATCGCGCTCGCGTCGGCGGCGATGCAGGGCGGCTTCCAGGAGTTCAGGAGCGTGGGCGGCATCATCTCGACCAGCATATCCGCGCTGTTCCTGTTCGTGATCGCCGGCATCAACCTGGTCGTGCTGCGCTCGGTCTACCGCTCGTTCCGCAGCGTCCGCCGCGGCGGGGCCTACGTCGAGGAGGACTTCAACACCCTGCTGAACTCGCGCGGGCTGCTGGCGCGCCTGTTCCGGCCGATGTTCCGCCTGGTGACGCGGAGCTGGCACATGCTGCCGCTCGGCTTCCTGTTCGGCCTGGGCTTCGACACGGCGACGGAGATCAGCCTGCTCGGCATCGCCGCGACCGAGGCGGCGCGGGGCGTGTCGCTGTCGGCCATCATGGTGTTCCCCGCGCTGTTCGCCGCCGGCATGGCGCTGATCGACACGACGGACGGCGTGCTGATGCTCCACGCCTACGACTGGGCGTTCGTGAAGCCGATCCGCAAGCTGTACTACAACTTCACGATCACGCTGGTGTCTGTGGTGGTCGCCTTCGCCATCGGCGGCATCGAGGCGCTGGGCCTCATCAGCGGCAAGCTGCATCTGGAGGGCTGGTTCTGGGAGGGCATCGAGGGCCTGAACGAGAACTTCAACACGCTGGGCTTCGTCATCATCGGGGTGTTCGCCGCAAGCTGGGCCGCCTCGGTCGCCTTCTACTATGCCCGTGGCTACGACCGGATTGAGACGACGGCCGCCCGGCCGACCTGAGCCTGGCCCGGCGGACCGGGGCGGCCCCTGCTCAGGGCCGCACCGCGGTGACCTCGATCTCCACCAGCCAGCCCGGGTTCGCCAGGGCCGCGACCTGCACCACCGACCGGGTGGGAAGCCTGGGCTGGTCCGGCCCGCCGTAGAACTGCCGGTAGCCCTGCATGAAGCCGTCGAAGTCCAGCCGGCCCTGCTTGGCCGGGTCGCCCACCAGGAACACCGTCATCCGGACCACGTCGCCCGGCGTCAATCCCAGGCCCTTGAGCGTGGCGGCGATGCTGGTCAGCGTGCCGACCGTCTGCACCCGGGTGTCGCCGTAGGCCGCCAGGCTGCGGGCCGGCGCGGAGGCGTCGCTGACCGGGGCGCCGGCCCCGCTGAGCAGGACCATGGTCTTGCCGGGCGGGATCTCGACGGCGGACAGGATCGGGAAGTCGGACGGCAGCGGGTGGCGGATGACGTCCTCCGCCCGCGCGCCAGTGACGGCGGACGAGGTGAGCAGCAGAAGGGCCGCGAGGGCCGCGGCGGGATGGCGGGACACGATGATCTCCGTTCAGTGGGCTTGCAGGGTGCGGTCCGCCGTGGACGCCGCGCCGTCGGCGCGCGCCGCCGTCACCAGGCTGGCCGGCACCGGGTCGGCG
>CAHJXG010000220.1 GCA_903644035.1 Rhodospirillales bacterium | reverse complement strand
CAGGGCAGCACCGGCACCCCGGCCAGCGCCGCCAACTGCGCGACGCCACGGGCAATCTGCCGTCGTGGGCCGCGCGGCCCGTCCGGGGTGATCACCACCTGGTCACCTGCCGACAAGGCGGCCAGCAGGGCGCGCAGCCCGGACGCGCCGCCCTTCTGCTCTGAACCTTTGGACGAGGAGCCGTGCACCAGGTCCAGGCCGAACCCCCGCATCATGTCGCCGATCAGCCGCCCGTCGTGATGGCGGCTGACCAGGACGTGCATCCGGCCGCGCCGCCCTTGGACCGCCGCACGCTCGCGTAGCGCGCGGGTCCACAGCGCGGGCATCAGCGGCAGGCATTCGTGCCAGAACGCGAACACCGCCGGGCTGCCGTGCAGATACCGGCCAAGCTCGACGCCATGCATCGACCAGCGCGTGGTGCGGAGCGCGAAGCGCAGGTAGCCGCCCAGCGCCTGGGTGCCGAGCGCCAGGGTGCGGGGGTGGCGAAGCAGGGTTTTGATCAAGCAACTGGGCCGGACGGCATGGCGCGGCGGTAGCATGGGGCCGGCAGCGCCGCAAACCTCAGCTGCTGGCGGTCACGAGGTTCGCGAGGAACCCATCGGCGCAGGCCCGCCAGGAGAACCGTTCGGCATGGGCGCGGCACGCCGCCCGATTCCCAGTGGCCAGGGCGCGCAGCGCTGCCGCCCGCAGGTCATGGTCCAGCGCCCCCACGCCCGGCGGCGCGCCCGCCAGGACATCGGCCGGGCCAGTCACCGGATAGGCTGCGATGGGGGTGCCGGAGGCCAGGCTTTCCAGCAGCACCAGCCCGAACGTGTCGGTCAGGGACGGGAACACGAACACGTCGGCCTCGGCGTAATACCGCGCCAACGCCGCGCCGTGCCGCTCGCCCAGGAAGCGCGTGGCCGGGTAGGCCTGCGACAGGGCCTGCCGCTGCGGCCCGTCGCCGACGACGAGCTTCGTGCCGGGCAGGTCGAGCGAGAGGAACGCCGGCAGGTTCTTCTCCACCGCGACCCGGCCGACATAGAGAAAGATCGGACGGGAGCAAGCCGTGCTGTCCGCCGGGTCCGGAGACCCGGGCCTGAACCGGACCAGATCGACGCCGCGGGTCCAGGCGCTCACGCGGCGGAACCCGCGGGCGGTCAGCTCGCGCCGCAGGCTGTGGGTCGCCACCATCGTCGCGACGCCCGCATTGTGGAACCGGCGCAGCCAGGCATAGGCCAAGGCCGGCGGCAGCCGCAGCCGCGCGTGCAGGTACTCCGGGAATCGGGTGTGGAACGAGGTGGTGAAGGCGACGCCGCGCCGCAGCGCCCAGCGCCGGGCGGCATGGCCGAGCGGCCCCTCGGTGGCGATGTGCAGGGCATCGGGCCGAAACGCCTCGATCATCGCGCCCATGCGCCGCCCCGGCGCCACGGCGACCCGGATGCTGGGATAGCTCGGCAGCGCGACCGTGCGGAACCGGTCAGGGCCGATCACCTCGACCTGGTGGCCCATGGTCGTCAGCTCCGCCGCGACCATCGACAGCGTGCGGACCACGCCGTTCACCTGGGGATGCCAGGCATCGGAGATGATGAGGATGCGCATGGCTGGGCTTACCACGCATCCCGGCGGCTTCGCCTGTGCGGGCTGGGCAGAGCCGCCTAGGCAGCCTCTGCTGCCACAGGCTCCCGGGGAGTGAAGAACGACAGCTTGTTGACCGCCGCCCAGTCCAGCAACTCGAGCCGCCCGTCGTGATGCTCGACGAGGGCCGTGCAGCTTTCCACCCAGTCGCCGTCGTTCAGATACAGGATGCCGTTCACCTGGCGCATCTCGGCATGGTGGATATGGCCGCATACGACGCCGTCGAAGCCGCGTCGCCCGGCCTCCGCCGCCAGCGCGGTCTCGAACAGGTCGATGGCCTTCACCGCACCCTTCACCTGGCGCTTCAGCCACTGCGACAGCGACCAATAGGGGTAGCCCATCCGGCGGCGCAGCGCGTTGAACCAACGGTTGACGACCAGGGAGGTGGTATAGGCGCCGTCGCCGAGCACCGCCAGGAACCGCGCATACCGCACCACGCTGTCGAACTCGTCGCCGTGGATGACCAGCAGCCTTCGACCATCGGCAGTGACGTGCGTGGCCTCGGGGCGCAGCGCGATGCCCGCGACCTCCAGCGTATGCGGGTCGATCTCCGTGGGCAGCCAGGCGCGGAACAGCTCGTCATGGTTGCCGGGGATGTAGGTCACGGCGGCGCCGTTGCGGGCATGGCGCAGGATCAGGCGGATGACCTTGTCATGGCTCGCGTCCCAGTACCAGGATTTGCGCAGGCGCCAGCCATCGACGATGTCGCCGACCAAGAACAGATGCTCGCACGACATCTGGCCCAAGAAGTCCGCCAGGAAATCGCTGCGGCAGCCACGTGTTCCCAGATGGGTGTCGGAAATGAACACGGCGCGATATTGATGGCTGTTCAGCGTCGGGAGGATTGCATTCATGCGGCTGATCGAACCTCTTGTCAGGACAACCCAGCGTTCGCTGTCGCTATGGCGACGGGCGCCGAGATTTGCACGTGAAGTTTCGATGATGCGGCGGCGTTCGCCCCTGACGTGAGACCCATTCATGCAAAAGGCCGCCGGGTTGCCCCGACGGCCCTTGACCTCGCATGTCTGAGGCGCGTTCAGCGCGTCTGCTGGATCGCCGACAGGATCCACTGGCCGCCGCGCGAGCGCACGAAGGTCCAAAGCTCCGTCGCCATGCTGCGCAGCGCCAGGTCGCCGTCCACCACCCGGCCGGCCGAGTCGCGCGTCACGTCCAGGGCGGAGAAGCGCATCGCGACGGTCGCGTACTCGCGGCCATTCTCCGACCAGGCTTCCGACAGGTCGCCCTGCTCCAGCTTGACGTGGGTGACGGTGTTCCGCACGCCACGACTCGACTGGTCCGTCAGCTGCTCGCCGAAGTAGCCGACCATCTCGGGCGTTGCGACCGCGCGCAACGCGTTCAGGTCCTGTGCCGACCACGCCGCCTGCACTTCATGCAGCAGCCGGTCAAACGCCTCGTAGTCGGGCTTGCCGATCTGCACGGACGGCGCCGGACGCGCCCCGCCGCCGCCGGCAACCGGGCCGGGGGACTGCTGCTGCTGCATGCGCGCGAAGCTGGGGCCGCCCGCCATGGCCGGCTGACGGTTCATGAACTTGCGGACCAGCCAGCGTATGGCGAAGAACAGCAGGGCCGCTTGCAGCAGCAGGCCGATGAAGCCCAAACCGCCGAGGCCGCCCGACCCGCCGAACAGGCCGCCGCCGAACAGCATGCTGCCGATTCCAACCCCGAGCAGTCCGCCGAGCAGGCCGGACCCGAAGGCGGACCGGCCGCCGAACGCGGGCGACGCCGGCGCGCCATAGGCCGGGTTGGACGGGGCCGAGCGCGGAGTGGCACTCCGCTCCATCGGGGCGGCCGTGGAGGGCGCCGTGCTGGTCGAGGGCGGCGCAGAGTATGTGCGGCCGCCGCGGCTGCCGAACGAGCTTCCGCCGCCGGCCCGCGCATCGGCGAGCGAGGGCGAGAGCGCCAAGGCAGCGACCGCGATGGCAGCGATGAGGGAGGAGGAACGACGCATTTGAATGAGATCCCCAGTGAGCAAGGGTGAATATAGGTCGATCCAGAGCTGAAAGTAGAGGCTCCCCCCTCAGTCGCGTTGACAAGTCTCGCATTGCCGGCCCAGCCTCACGCCAAGCCGAACGCACCGGCATGGAGGAACGCGATGCGACGCTCAACCGCCGCGCTTGGCCTGGGTGCGCTGCTGCTGGCCAACCCGACCGCCGCGCGGCTCACGCAGCTCACCGTCATCGCGCAGGAGCCGTTCGCAGACGGCGCGAGCTTCGGCAGCGCCGGGCCCTATGTCCGCATTCGGGCGGTCGCGCATGGCGAGCTTGATCCCAAGGACCCCGCCAACGCCGTCATCGCCCTGCTGGACCAGGCGCCGCGCAACGCGCGCGGCATGGTCGAGTACGACGCCGACGTGTTCATCCTGCGCCCGGCCGAGCCTTCCCGCGGCAACGGCGCGCTGCTCTACGATGTCACCAACCGCGGCAACAAGTTCCTGATGTCCTGGGTCAACGACGCGCCGGAGCCGCCCTCCGGCACCGTCAACGACCCGCGCAGCCTGGCCGACGCCGGCAACGCCTTCACCTTCCGCCGCGGCGACACGATGGTGTGGTCCGGCTGGCAGGCCGATGCCAACCGCGCCAACAACGGCCTGGCCATCCGGGTCCCGGTGGCGACCCAGAGCGGCCTGCCCATCGTGGCCCGCATCCGGCACGAGTTCGTCGCCGGCACCCGCGGCCCGGAGAAGGTGCCGCGCATCCGCCTGCCCTACCCCGTCGCGAACATGGACACGGCACGCCTGACCGTGCGCAGCCGTGCGGCCGACACGCCGACGCCGCTGCGGCCGGACGAGTGGGGCTGGGTGGACAGCAGCACGATCCAGCTTCTGCCGTTCGGCACGCTCCCGACGCCGCGCCGCGTCTACGACCTGACCTACGAGGCGACGCGGCCCACCGTGGACGGCATCGGCTTCGCCGCCACCCGCGACCTGGTCAGCCACCTGCGGGCTGAACCCGGCATCCGGCGCACGCTCGCCATCGGCATCTCGCTCAGCGGGCGGTACCTGCGGCACTTCCTCGACCTCGGCATGAACCGGGACGAGGCCGGGCGTCGCGTGTTCGACGGGGTGCTGCCGCACATCGCTGGGGCCGGCAAGGTGTTCTCGAACCACCCCTTCGCCATGCCGGGCCGCACCGCGACCCAGCACGAGGACCGGTTCTACCCGGAGGCCTGGCCGCCCTTCGGCTACGGCCCCGGACCCAGCCTGCTGCACGGGGACGGCAGCGACCCGCTGGTGATCGAAAGCAACACGTCCACGGAATACTGGCAGAAGGGCGCGTCGCTCGTGCACACGGACGCCGCGGGCGCGGACGCGGCGCTGCCGCCCGGCGTGCGGATGATGCTGGTGGCGGGGACGCAGCATGGCGGGCACGCCGGCATCACG
>CAHJXG010000219.1 GCA_903644035.1 Rhodospirillales bacterium | reverse complement strand
CGGCCGAGCCGTCGGAGGCGCCGCAGGTCGTGAGCCTCGACGCCTTCCGCCGGCGTCCGCCGACCAAGGAATGATCCCCTCATGAACGCACCCTTGCCGCCGGCGCAGGCCCGGCCCGCCGGTTTCCGCTATGCGCCCATGTTCCCGCTGGGCGACAGCGGCACGCCATGGCGCAAGCTCGACGTCGAGGGCGTCCGCACGAGCACCTGCGACGGCCAGACCGTGCTGCGCATCAGGCCGGAGGCGCTGACCGAACTTGCGGTCCAGGCGTTCCGCGACGTGTCGCACCTGCTGCGCCCGGCCCACCTGCGCCAGCTGCGCGCCATCCTCGACGATCCCGAGGCGTCGGCCAATGACCGCTTCGTGGCGCTCGACCTGCTGAAGAACGCGGGGATCGCGGCCGGCGGCGTCTTGCCGATGTGCCAGGACACCGGCACGGCGCTGGTGTTCGGCAAGAAGGGCCAGCGCGTCTGGGTGGAGGGCGACGAGGAGGAGGCGCTGTCCTACGGCGTCCACCGCACCTACACCGAGACCAACCTGCGCTACTCGCAGATGGCGCCGCTCAGCATGTTCGAGGAGCAGAACACCGGCAACAACCTGCCGGTGCAGTTCGACATCGCGGCGGCGCCCGGCGAGCACCACGCGGACGAGATGCTGCTGATGTTCATCGCCAAGGGCGGCGGGTCCGCCAACAAGAGCTTCCTGTTCCAGGAAACCCGCGCGATCCTCAACCCGGCGAAGCTGCTGGAGTATATCGGCACCCGCATCCGCACGCTCGGCACCTCGGCCTGCCCGCCCTACCATCTGTCCATCGTCATCGGCGGCACCTCGGCGGAGTTGTGCCTGAAGACGGTGAAGCTCGCCTCCACCAAGTGGCTCGACGCGCTGCCGACGGCGGGCAGCCTCGCAGGCCATGCGTTCCGTGACCTCGACATGGAACAGAAGGTGCTGGAGCTGACCCGCACGCTCGGCATCGGGGCGCAGTTCGGCGGCAAGTACTTCTGCCACGACGTGCGGGTGATCCGCCTGCCGCGGCACGGCGCCAGCCTGCCGGTCGGCATCGGCGTGTCCTGCAGCGCCGACCGGCAGATCCTCGCCAAGATCACCCCGGACGGCGTGTTCCTGGAGCAGTTGGAAGCCGACCCGTCGCAATACTTGCCAGAGGCGACCGACGACATCCTGGGCGCCGCCGTCGTGCCGGTCGACCTCAACCAGCCGATGGAGGCGATCCGCCGGCAGCTTTCCGCCTATCCCGTCAAGACCCGGCTCGCGCTGAGCGGCACCGTCGTGGTCGCGCGCGACATCGCCCACGCCAAGCTCAAGGAGCGGCTGGACCGCGGCGAGGGCCTGCCGGACTACATCCGGGACCACCCGGTCTATTACGCCGGGCCGGCCAAGACGCCCGAGGGGTTCGCCACCGGCAGCTTCGGCCCGACGACCGCGGGGCGCATGGACAGCTACGTGGCCGAGTTCCAGCGCGCCGGCGGCAGCCTGGTGATGCTGGCGAAGGGCAACCGCTCCCGCGCGGTGCGCGACGCCTGCCGGGCCTATGGCGGGTTCTACCTCGGCAGCGTCGGCGGCGCCGCGGCGCGGCTGGCGCAGGACTGCATCCGCAAGGTCGAGGTGCTCGAATACGAGGAGCTTGGCATGGAGGCGGTGTGGCGGATCGAGGTGGAGGATTTCCCGGCCTTCATCGTGATCGACGACAAGGGCCACGACTTCTACGACGGGCTTGAGTAGATGCGCTTCACCGTGGACCGGCTGGACCACCTGGTCATCAACTGCGCCGACGTCGAGATGACCGCGTCGTGGTACCAGCGCGTGCTGGGCATGGACCGGGAGGAGTTCGGCGAGGACCGCCGCACCGCGCTGAAGTTCGGCGGCCAGAAGATCAACCTGCGTCCGCACGACAGCGACGCGCGGGCCTGGTTCACCGGCGTCAACAGCCGGCCCGGCGCTGCCGACCTCTGCTTCGTCACCGCGGTCGGGCCGGAAGACGTGGTGGAGCACCTGCATGATTGCGGCATCGCCATCGAGGCCGGGCCGGTCGCCAGGGAGGGCGCGCTCGGCGCCATCCAGTCGGTGTACTGCCGGGACCCCGACGGCAACCTGATCGAGATCGCGTCCTACCTTGCCCGCTGACCGCACCGGCGCGCGGGTCGGCGTCGCGGCGCTGCTGCTGTTCCTGGCCTCCGTGCCGTTCGCCAACTGGCTGATCCAGCACGTCGGGACCGTCTGCGTGCCGGCCGGGCCGTGCCTGGTGCCGGTGGCGCCGGGCATCCTGGCGCCGTCCGGCGTGCTGGCGGTGGGTGCCGCCCTGGTGCTGCGCGACGTGGTGCAGCGCTGCCTGGGCGCGGCATGGGGCATCGGCGCCATCGTGCTGGGCGCCGTGCTGTCCACCCTGATCGCGCCGCCGTCCCTCGTGCTGGCGTCCGGCGCCGCGTTCCTGCTGAGCGAGTTCGCGGATTTCGCCGTCTACACCCCGCTCCAGCGCCGCGGGCTGCTGCTGGCGGTGCTGGCGAGTTCGCTGGCCGGGCTGGTGGTCGACAGCGTGGTGTTCCTGACGCTCGCCTTTGGCAGCCTCGATTTCCTGGCCGGCCAGGTGATCGGCAAGGCATGGGCGGTGCTGGCCAGCATCCCGCTCATCCGGCTGCTGCGGCGCGTGGCGCCCACGCCGGCCTGATTGTCCCCGGCCGCGTTGCGCCTGTCCGATTTCGATTTCGCGCTGCCTGCCGACCGCATCGCGCAGCAGCCGGTCCGGCCGCGGGACGCCGCACGGCTGCTGGTCGTGAGGGACGAGCTGCAGGACCGCGCCGTCCGCGACCTGCCGGGCCTGCTGCG
>CAHJXG010000218.1 GCA_903644035.1 Rhodospirillales bacterium | reverse complement strand
CGGTGGTGGACGACCTGGTGCAGGGCAGCGTCCGCGTCGCCAACACCGAGCTTGACGACATGATCATCCTGCGCAGCGACGGCACGCCGACCTACCTGCATGCCGTCGTCGTGGACGACCACGACATGGCGATCACCCACGTGATCCGCGGCGACGACCACATGACCAACACGTTCCGCCAGCTGCAGATCTATCAGGGCATGGGCTGGGAGCTGCCCCGCTTCGCCCATCTGCCGATGATCCACGGCGCCGACGGCGCCAAGCTGTCGAAGCGGCACGGTGCCGTCAGCGCGCTGGAGTTCCGCGAGCAGGGCTTCCTGCCGGAAGCGGTCTGCAACTACCTGCTCCGGCTCGGCTGGGGCCACGGCGATGCCGAGGTGCTGGGCCGCGACGAGGCGATCCGACTGTTCGACCTGGACGGCGTCGGCAAGGCGGCGGCCCGGATGGACCTTTCGAAGCTGCAACATATCAACGGCGTCTGGCTGCGCCAGGCCGACGACGACCGGCTGACGCGGGAGGTCGTCCAGCGGCTTGCCGCGACGCAGGGCCTGAACGCCGACGCCACCGGGACGGCCCGTATCCGGGCGTTGATGCCGGGGTTGAAAGAGCGTGCCAAGACATTGGCCGACCTCACTGAAAGTGCTGCCTTCCTGCTGCGGCCCACGCCCTTGCAGTTCGAGCCGAAGGCGCTGGCCCTGCTGACCCCCGAGAGCAAGACGACGTTGCGGCAGGTCGCCCCGGTGCTCGACGCCACCGACTTCACGCCGCCGGCGCTGGACACGGCGCTCCGGCAGTTCGCCGAGCAGGCCGGCCGCAAGCTCGGCCAGGTGGCGCAGCCGCTCCGCGCCGCGCTGACCGGCAGCACCACCAGTCCCGGCATCGACGAGACGCTCGCCGCCCTCGGCCGCGAGGAGGCGCTGGCCCGCATCGCGCTCGCCGCCGCCTGATGCGCTACCCGCACCGCCATCTGCTGGCCATCGAGGGGTTGCACCCGCCCGAGATCGCCTCCCTGCTCGACCTCGCCGAGAGCTACGTCCTGCTGAACCGCTCCGGCAAGACGCAGCGCGACCTGCTGCGGGGCCGCACGCTGATCAATCTGTTCTATGAGGACAGCACCCGCACGCGGACGAGCTTCGAGCTGGCAGGCAAGCGGCTGGGGGCGGACGTGATCAACATGTCGGTCTCCACCAGCAGCGTGAACAAGGGCGAGACCCTGCTCGACACCGCCGCCACGCTGAACGCCATGCGCTGCGACCTGCTGGTGGTCCGCCACGACCAATCGGGCGCGCCGAACCTCCTGGCGCAGAAGGTGTCGTCCGCCGTGATCAACGCGGGCGACGGCACGCACGAGCACCCGACGCAGGCCCTGCTGGACGCGCTGACCCTCCGCCGCCGCCGGGGCACGCTGGAGGGTCTGCTGGTGGCGATCTGCGGCGACGTGTTGCACAGCCGGGTCGCCCGGTCGAACATCCATCTGCTGGGCACCATGGGCTGCCGGGTGCGCGTGATCGGGCCGCCGACCCTGATCCCCGCCGCGGCGGCGAGCCTGGGCGTGGAGGTGTTCCACGACATGCAGGCCGGGCTGCAAGGCGTTGATGTCGTGATGATGCTCCGCCTGCAGCGGGAGCGCATGGCGCGCGGCCTGGTGCCCAGCGCCCGCGAGTACTTCCGCTTCTTCGGGCTGGACGCGGCCAAGCTCGCCTGGGCCAAGCCGGACGTGCTGGTGATGCATCCCGGCCCGATGAACCGCGGCGTCGAAATCGACAGCGCCGTGGCCGACGACCCCCTGCACAGCGTCATCGGCGAGCAGGTGGAGATGGGCGTCGCCGTCCGCATGGCCGTGCTGGACGTCCTGTCGCGGAGCGGCCGCAATGGCTGACCTGCTGTTCACCAACGTCCGCCTGATCGACCCGGCGAGCGGCCTCGATCAGCCCGGCGAGCTTCTGGTCCAGGGCGGCCTGATCGCCGATCTCGGCCCGAGCCTCGGCCGTTCCGACGCGCCGATGCTCGACGGCGACGGCGCGGTCCTGTGCCCGGGCCTCGTGGACATGCGCGCCGCCCTGGGCGAGCCGGGCTACGAGTATCGCGAGACCATCGCCTCCGCCGCCGCCGCCGCCGCTTCGAGCGGCGTCACCACCCTCGCCGCCCTGCCCGACAGCCTGCCCGCCATCGACGACCCGGCGCTGGTCCGCCTGCTGCGCGCCCGTGGCGAGGAGACCGGCAGCCTCGCCATCCTACCCTACGGCGCCGTGACCCGCGGCTGCCACGGCAAGGAGATGGCGGAGATCGGCCTGCTGCGGGAGGCCGGCGCCGTCGCCTTCACCGACGGGCGGCGCGCCATCGGCGACGCCCGGATGATGCGCCTCGCCCTGTCCTATGCCCGCGGCTTCGGCGCCCGCATCGTGCAGCACCCGGAAGACCCGGCGCTGGCCGACGGCGGCGCCGCGACGGAGGGGGAGCTTGCGACCCGCCTGGGCCTGCCGGGCATTCCCGCGGCGGCCGAGGCCATCCTGGTCGCCCGCGACATCCGCTTGGCCCAGCTCACCGGCGGCGCGCTGCACTTCGCCCACGTCTCCACGGCGGAGGCGCTGATGCTGATCCGCCGGGCGAAGCAGGACGGCCTCGACGTGACCTGCGACACCGCGCCCCCCTATTTCGACCTGAACGAGACGGCCATCGGCGACTTCCGCACCTACGCCAAGCTATCCCCGCCGCTGCGGCCCGAGGCGGACCGGTTGGCGGTCTGCGCGGCGCTTGCCGACGGCACAATCGACGCCGTCGCCTCCGACCATCAGCCGCGGGACGCCGACGACAAGCGCCTGCCCTTTGCGCTGGCCTCGCCGGGCGGCGCCGGGCTTGCGACCCTGCTCGGCGTGACGCTGGCCCAGGTGCATGGCAACGGGCTGCCGCTGCTGCGGGCGCTCGACCTGCTCACTGCGCGGCCCGCCCGGGTGCTGGGCATCGAGGCCGGGCGGCTCGCCAGGGCCGGGCCTGCCGATCTGTGCCTGTTCGACCTCGAACGCATCTGGAAGGTCGAGGCCGGCCTGCTGCCCGGCAAGGCGCCGAACACGCCGTTCGACGGCCGTGCGCTGGAGGGCCGGGTGGTCGGCACCTGGAAGGCTGGGCGCCGGGTGTTCGGATGAACGACGCCCTGATGACGGTGGTGGTCGTGGCGTCGGGCTATCTGGTCGGGTCCATCCCGTTCGGCTGGCTCCTGTCGCGGGCGGCCGGGCTTGGCGACATCCGGGCCATCGGATCGGGCAACATCGGCGCGACCAACGTGCTGCGCACCGGGCGGCGTGACATCGCGGCGCTGACCCTAGCGCTGGACGCGGCCAAGGGAGCGGTCGCCGTGCTGGCGGCGGCGCAGTGGGCCGGCCCGGGGTGGGCGTTGCTCGCTGGGGTGGCGGCGGTCGTCGGCCACTGCACGTCGGTGTGGATGCGCGGCCAGGGCGGCAAGGGCGTCGCGACCGGCTTTGGGGTCACCTTCGCGCTTGCCTGGCCAGTTGGCCTGGCCTGCTGCGCCGCCTGGCTCGCGACGGCGCGGATCAGCCGGCTGTCCTCCGCCGGGGCGCTCGCCGCCTTCGCGCTGGCCCCCGTGCTGATGCTGCTCTGGCGCGGTCCAGCGGCCGGGGCGGCTATGGCTGCGGTGAGCGCCGTCGTGTTCTGGCGCCATTCCGGCAACATCCGCCGCCTGCTGGCCGGCACCGAGCCGCGCATCGGCCAGAAGGGATGACCGGGCCGCCCGTGACCGAGGCCGAACTGCTCGACCGCCTGCGCCTGGCCCGCACGGAGGGGGTCGGCCCGGCTACCTACCGCCGCCTGCTGCAACGCTTCGCGACCGCGGCGGAGGCGCTGGACGCGCTGCCGGGCCTCGCCAGTTCCGGCGGCCGCGCGGGGCCGCCTGCGATTCCCGCGCTTGGCGCCATACGCCGGGAGATGGACAGCGTCGCCAAGCTTGGCGGCC
>CAHJXG010000217.1 GCA_903644035.1 Rhodospirillales bacterium | reverse complement strand
CTCGACCGCGTGCGCGCCCGCTTCCCGGGCCGCGGCGCGGTGCTACTGCGGTTCGGCGTGCTGGCCGACCAGGCCGCGCTGGCCGCCGGCTCGAACGAGCCAAGCCCGCGGGAGCGCCTGTTCGACATGGTGATGTCCCGGTTCGACGCGCTGCAGCAGAACCGGGCCGGCATCCTGCAGCTGCTGCAAGCTCTGCGCACCGACCCGGCGACGTCGCTGCTCCTGTACGGTGCCACGCTGCGCAGCATGAAGTGGCTGCTGGATGGCGCAGGGATCCCCTCCACCGGCATCGTCGGCGGCCTGCGGGTGCATGGGCTGCTGGCATTGTGGCTGTATGCCCTGCGCGCCTGGGAGGACGACGAGAGTCCGGACCTGTCGGCGACCATGGCGGCGGTGGACCGTGGCCTCGACCGCGCGATCCAGGCCGAGGGGATGCTCCCCGGCCGCTCCTCCCCGGCCGAGGAGGCTGCGGCGGTCTTTACCGAGGCGGGCCTCATGGACGATGCGGGCGCCCTTGACGCGCCGGCGCCGGAGGCCGATCCGACGGAGCCGAAGCCCGATGTGCCGCCTCTCTGACGAGTCCCGGTTTCGGCCTCAAGGGCCGTATGCGCCCACCGCGCCCCATGCTAGCGTTTTGCTTAAACAGGAGGAACTGCAATGAGCGACGACCCGGCCACCCGCATGCAGAACGCCACGGCCAAAGCCGCCGAGAACGCAACCCAAATGGGTCGGAGCGCCATCGAGACCGGCATGGCGAAGATGGCCGAGTATTCCCGCATGTTCAGCGAGATGAAGGTGCCCTCGATGCCGGGCATGCCCGACATGGACAGCTTCCTGTCGCTGCATCGCAAGAACCTCGAGGTGCTGACCGCGGCCAACAAGGTCGCCCTGGAAGGCGCGCAGACCGTCGCCCGTCGCCACATGGAGATCATGCAGGAGACGATGCAGGAGGTCTCCGAGACGATGCGCGACCTGGCGACGGCGGACGGCCCGCAGGCCAAGGCCGCCAAGCAGACCGAGAAGATGAAGCAGTCCTACGAGCGCGCGGTCGCCAACGTGAAGGAGCTGGCCGACCTGATCCAGCGCTCCAACGGCGAGGCGCTGGGCATGCTGCACCATCGGTTCACCGAGGCGATGGACGAGGTCAAGCTGCTGGCGGAGAAGACCGGCAAGTCTTAGGGACCGCCGGCGTCAGATCGGCAGCCGCATCCGTGCGCGGAGGCCGCCCAGTGGGCTGTCTCCAAGCACGATGTCGCCGCCATGCGCCCGCACGATGTCGCGGGCGATCGTCAGGCCCAGCCCCGTGCCGCCCAGCGCGCCGCTCTCGAACGGCCGGAATACGCTCTCCCGGCGTTCGGGCGCGATGCCGGGGCCGTCATCGTCCACGATGACCTGCACGCCGCGTTCCTGCGGCTCGATGGACAGCCGGACCTGTCGCGCATGGCGGCGGGCGTTATCGACCAGGTTCGTCACGGCGCGGCGGGCGGCATCAGGGCGCAGGTTGAGCGTCAGGTTCGTGGGGCCGTCCAGTTCCACATGGGCGCCCGCCCGCCGGGCGGCGCTGGCCACGTCCTCCAGCAACGCGGTCAGATCGACCGGCCGGGCTTGCTCATTGCCCTCGCCGCGGGCAAAGGCGAGATAGCCGCCGACCATCCGTTCCATCTCCTCGACATCGGCGGTCATGTCGGCCACGTCCTCGCGCAGCTCTGGGTGCGGCGGCAGCACCGCGAGCGCCAGGCGGAGCCGGGTGAGCGGGGTGCGTAGGTCGTGCGACACGCCGGCCAGCATCTCGGTCCGCTGCGTCAGGAAGCGCACGATGCGCTCCTGCATGCGGTTGAAGGCCGCAGCGACCTGCCGGACCTCGGTCGCGCCCTCCGGCTTGATGGGGCCGCGGTCCCGGCCCATGCCGAACGCCTCCGCCGCCTCGGCCAGGCGGCGGATCGCGCGGACCTGGATGCGCAGGAACATCGCCGCGACCGCGAACAGCAGCAGCGCCGAGCCGACCACCCACAGCACGAACAGGTAGATGGTCGTGGCATACAGGCGCTTGCGCGGCGCCTCCACCTCCAGCACCGCGCCGGGAAGCTGCACGCGGACCAGCACGGCGCGGCTGTCGCTCGACCAATCCATGGTGAACGGCCGCCGGACCTTCATCTCGATGGCAGCCGCCAGGTCGTCGTCCATCGGACCCAGCAGGTTCACGTGGGTGTAGGGCGGCAGCACGGCGTCCGGCACCAGCCGCACCGGGAACTCGTACTGACGCCGGGCAGCGCCCAAAATCCAGGCCTCGTTCTCCGGGCCGCGGTAGCGGTCCAGCAGCTCGATGGTCTGCGCGATCTCGCCGGCGATGCTGCCCGACAGGCGGCGGGAGATGATGTCGAGGTGGCTGCCGTAGAAGAAGGTGAACGCCACCGCCTGCAGCACCACCAGCGGCACCAGCACGATCAGCAGGCTGCGGCCCAGCAGCCCGCGGGGCAGGAGGCTTTTGACGGGGCGGAACAAGGCGCCGATCACGTCAGACGCCGGGCTTCAGCACGTAGCCGCGGCCGCGTGCCGTGTGCAGGAAGCGCGGCTCCCGCGGGTCGGCCTCGATCTTGCGGCGCAGGCGGGTCACCTGCACGTCGATGGCGCGCTCGCCGGATTCGTCCATGCCGAGCGTCTCCACGATCCAGTCGCGGGACAGCACCTCGCCGGGCTTGCGGGCGAGCGCCTGCAGCAGCGCCGCCTCGCCGCCGGTCAGGTGCACCACGCCGTCGGGGCCGCGCAGCTCCGCCCGCTCGGTATCGAACACCAGGGGGCCGAGCGGCACGGGGCCGGCCGGCTCGGAAGGCGAGGGCGCCACCCGGCGCAGCATGGCGCGCAGCCGCAGCACCAGCTCGTAGGGTTCGAACGGCTTGCCCAGGTAATCGTCCGCGCCGGCCTCGAACCCGGCGATCCGATCCTCCGGCGCGCCGCGGGCCGTGAGCAACAGGATCGGCAGGCCCGCCTGGCCCGTCCGCAGGCTCTGGGTGAGCGACAGGCCATTCTCGCCGGGCATCATCACGTCGAGCACCAGCACATCCGGCTGCATGGACCGCATCTGCTCCCGCGCGTCGGCCGCGTGGCCGGCGGTGGTGACGCGGAACCCCTGCTCGGCCAGGTAGCGCGACAGCAGGGCGCGCAGCCGCGCGTCGTCATCGACGACCAGGACATGCGCCTCGCTCACCGGACGATCTGCGGGCTGGGCCGGGCGCCGGGCCGGGCCGTGGCCTCAGCCTGCTCCAGGTAGGCGCGGGCGGCCGGCTCCATCACGCCGCGCATGACGCGGCGGAAGCCCTCGACCGCCGG
>CAHJXG010000216.1 GCA_903644035.1 Rhodospirillales bacterium | reverse complement strand
GCCGCGCAAAGCCCAACGCCGCCGCCCGCCCGATGCCGTTCGCGCCCCCGGTGATCAGCGCCACCTTGCCCGTGAAATCCATGGCCCGCCCCTGATCCGCCCCTCTACTCAGCCGCAACCCGCTCCGTCTCGCCCTGCATCTCCGCCCAGGCAGCGTCCAGGCCGCGGCCGAACCGGGCGCACAGCTCGCCCGCCTCCGCGTGGTCCAGGATCAGCGGCGGGGTGAAGGCGATGCGGTCGCCGATGGCGCGCACGATCAGGCCGTGCCGCTCGCACGCCGCCTGCACGCGCCCGCCCACACCGGCGGCGGCGGGATAGGGCTGCCGGGCCGCCCTGTCCGCCATCAGCTCCACCCCGGCAATCAGGCCGACGCCGCGCACGTCGCCGACCAGCGGATGGTCGCGGAACGCCTCCAGCCCCTCCAGGAAAGCCGGCGCCACGTCACGCACGTGGCCCACGATGTCGCGCTCCTCGTAGATCTTCAGCGTCTCGATGGCGACGGCGCAGGCGACGGGATGGCCGCCATAGGTGTAGCCGTGGCCGAAGCTGCCATGACGCCGGCTGCCCTCCAGCAGCGCCTCGTGCACCCGGGCGCCGACCAGGAGGGCGGAGATCGGCTGGTAGGCCGCCGAGAGCTGCTTCGCGCAGGAGATCATGTCGGGCTGGATGCCGTAGGTCTCGCAGCCCCACATGCTGCCGGTGCGGCCGAAGCCGCAGATGACCTCGTCGGCGACCAGCAGGATGTCGTGGCGCTTGAGCACGGCCTGAATCGCCGGCCAGTAGCCGCGCGGCGGGGTGATGGCGCCGCCGCCGCCCTGCACGGGCTCACCGAAGAAGGCGGCGATGGTCTCCGGCCCCTCCTGCTGGATCAGCGCCTCCAGGTTCGCGGCCATGCGGGCGCTGAACGCCTCCTCGCTCTCGCCGGCCTCATGGAAGCGGTAATAGTTCGGGTTGTCCGCATGGACGAAGCCCGGCAGCGGCAGGCCGAACCCCTGGTGCATGTGCGGCTGCCCCGACAGGCTGACGGTCGCCACGGTGTTGCCGTGGTAGCCGCGGACGCGCCCGATGAACTTCCGCCGCTGCGGCTGCCCCTGCACGCCCCAGTAGTTCCAGGCGAGCTTGATCGCGGCGTCGTTCGCCTCCGACCCGCTGCACTGGAACAGCACGCGCGCCATGCCGGGCGGCGCCACGGCTAGCAGCCGCTCCGCCAGCTCCACGGCGGGTTCATGGCCCTTCTGGAAGAACGTGTGGTAGTACGGCAGCTTCAGCATCTGCCGGTGCGCCGCGTCCGCCAGGCGCTGCTCGCTGAAGCCGAGGCTCGCGCACCACAGCCCGGCCATCGCCTCGATGTACTCCCGCCCCTCGGTGTCCCACACGCGGCAGCCCTCGCCGCGGTCGATCAGCACCGCCCCCTCTCGGGCGTGGCGGTCGAGGTCGGTCTGCTGGTGGACGAGGCTCGCGATGTCCCGAGCATGCAAAGAGTTGGCGTGCAAGGAGTTGGGGTGCATGGCAGTCTCCAATTCAGGGCCTAAGGGTCGGCCATTTCCCAGATCATGGACAGCACTTCTTCCCGCGCCGCCACGAAGTCCGGGCGGCTCTTGACGGCGCGGATGCCCTCCGCCGCATGGCCGCGGGCGAAGGGCATGGGCAGGCGCGCGACGATGCGGCCGGGCCGGGGCGACATGACGACGACCTCCGTGCCGAGATAGACCGCCTCCTCGACGCTGTGGGTGATGAACACGACCGTCATGCCGGTGCGGCGCCAGACGGCATGCAGCTCCTCCTGCATCCGCTCCCGCGTCAGCGCATCGAGCGCGCCGAACGGCTCGTCCATCAGCAGCACCTTCGGCTCGTTGCAGAGGGCGCGCGCGATGGCCAGGCGCTGCTGCATCCCGCCCGACAGCTCGTAGGGGTAGCGCGCGCGGAACTCCCATAGGCCCGTGGTGCGGAGCCACTGCTCCACCCGGGCGGCGGCGGCGGCCGGCGCCTCCCCCCGCATGCGCGGGCCGAAGCCCGCGTTGGCGACGACGGTCATCCAGGGGAACAGGGCCGGCTGCTGGAACACCACCCCGCGCTCCGGCCCCGGCCCGGTCACCGCCTGGCCGTCCAGGCTGACCACGCCCGTCGTGGGCGGCAGGAACCCGGCCAGCGTCTGCATCATCGTCGTCTTGCCACAGCCGGAGGGACCCACGATGCAGATGAAGTCGCCTCGGGCAAACCCCAGGTCCGCCCGCTCCAGCGCCTGCACCGCCGACGCCCCGGCCCCGTAGCGGACCGAGACGCCGGCGAAGCGGACGAAGGCTTCGCTCACCCGACCGCCTTGCGCAGGAAGTCGGTGTTGATCGCCTTCTGGAAGGTCTCCAGGCCCGGCGCGTTGCGGATGCTGCGCTGCTCCACCAGGAAGTCGGCGGTGCTCTTCAGCACCTGGGCGAACTTGCCCGGCGTGCCGACCGTGCCCAGCCAGTCCGGCGTGGCCTGCTGGCTGAACGGCAGGAAGTCGTATTCCTTCATGTCGGCCATGGCGACCTCGGGGGTGACGCCCGCCTCCTTGGCCACGATCACCGCGGCCTGGTCCGGCCTCTCCTGCCACATGAACAGCGCGCGGTCGTACGCCTTGAGGAAGCCCACCACGGCCTCCGGATACTGCTGCGCGAAGGCCGTGCGGACCACGATCAGGTCGGCGACGACGTAGCCGGCCTTCTCCAGCGTGTCCCAGGTCCTGTAGGGCGTGCCGCCGTTCTCGGCGATCTTGCTGCGGGCCGGCGGCCAGACGTAGGCGGCGTCGATCTCGCCGCGCGACCACGCCGCCTGGATGGCGGCGGGCTTCATGTCCAGCACCCTCACGTCCCGCTGCGTCAGGCCGTTGGTCTTGAGGAAGCCCAGCAGGCGGAAATGGCTGGTGGAGCCGAACGGCGTCGCCACCGTCTTGCCCTTGAAGTCCGCGGGCGTCCGGATGCCCGCGGCGGTGCGGACGGTCATGTCCTCGCCGGGTCCGATGTTGTCGACGATGCCGACCAGCTGGAGCGGCAGGCCCTGGCTGATGGCCGCCGCGGTGGCGACGGAGCCGGTCGCCAGGCCGATGTCGCAGCTTCCGGCGGCGATGGCGGTGTTGATGTCGGCGCCGCTGCCCATCTCGGTCCAGGCGAGCTTGGCGCCGGCGCCCGCCTCGAACCAGCCCAGGCCCTTGGCGATCATCGTCGGCTTGGTCTCGGTGAAGAAGCCGATGTTGACGCTGTTCGGCGCCTCGGCCCGCGCCGGGCGCGCCGCCAACGCGCCGGCGCCGAGCAG
>CAHJXG010000215.1 GCA_903644035.1 Rhodospirillales bacterium | reverse complement strand
GGCTGCGTCCGCAGGATGTGGCGTTGGCGGCGGCGCTGGGCCTCGCCTGGCTCCCGGTGCGCCGTCCCGTGCGGATGGCGCTGTTCTCCACGGGAGACGAGCTCGTGGAGCCGGGAGCGCCCATCGCGGCGGCGCAGCGGTTCGACAGCAACCGGGTGCTGCTGGCCGCGATGGCGCGGCGGGCCGGGGCGGAGGTGACGGATTTCGGCATCCTGCCCGACCGGCTGGAGGCGATCACCGACGCGCTGCGGCGGGCGGCGGGCGGGCATGACCTGATCATCACGTCCGGCGGCGTGTCGGTGGGGGAGGAGGACCACGTCCGCGCGGCGGTCGAGGCCATGGGACGCCTGGTGTTCTGGCGCCTGGGCGTGAAGCCGGGGCGGCCGGTGGCGATGGGCGTCGCGGACGGGGTGCCGTTCATGGGGCTGCCGGGCAACCCGGTGGCGGCCTTCGTCACCTTCGCCCAGTTGGCGCGCCCGATGCTCGCGGCGCTGGCCGGGAGCCGCTTTCAGCCGCCGCCCACGCTGCGCGTGCCGTCCGCCTTCGCCTACCGGAAGAAGGCCGGGCGGCGCGAGTATGTCCGCGCCCGCCTGCGGCCCGGGCCGGACGGCACCCCTATGGCGCACAAGCACGGCGTCGATGGCGCGGGCATCCTCACCTCGTTGACCGAAACCGACGGCCTGGTCGAGCTGGCGGACGGGGTGACGCAGGTCTCGCCGGGGGACATTGTGGCATTTCTGCCCTATGGGTTGCTTTTCTGACACGATCCGGTTGCACTTTCAGGCCTAGCTGCCCATAGTGCAATGCAGCAGACTGCGACTGCTTGAGCCTTCCCCCTCCGGTGTCCTCGCGCGCAGAGAGCCGACGCCCAATACGGAAGCGCCTCCCCTCAAAGCTTTGACGACCCTCAGCGGCGGGCCTGCCGCGTCCTATGCCACGCAGGGCACCTTCCCACACGCCGCCTGCATCCTCATCCGGGTGCGCGGTTCCATGACCCGGCGCCAGGAGGCGCCTTTCCGTATGACAACATTCGCCGACCTCAAGCTGTCCGAACCCTTGCTGCGCGCCCTTGAGACCGAGGGCTACACCACGCCGACGCCGATCCAGGCCGGTGCCATCCCGCATCTGCTGGAGGGCCGCGACCTGCTGGGCCTCGCGCAGACCGGCACCGGCAAGACCGCCGCCTTCGCCCTGCCGATCCTGCAGCGGCTGGAGGCGCGCCGGGTGCCGGCGCCGCCGAAGGGCTGCCGTGTCCTCGTGCTGGCGCCGACGCGGGAGCTGGCGTCGCAGATCGACGAGAGCTTCGCGACCTATGCCCGGCACATGCGCCTCAGCCATGCCGTGGTGTTCGGCGGCGTGGGCCAGGGCCGCCAGGTGGACGCGATGCGCCGCGGCGTTGATGTGCTCGTCGCTGCCCCCGGCCGCCTGCTGGACCTGATGGGCCAGGGGCACATCGAGCTGTCCAAGGTCGAGGTCCTGGTGCTCGACGAGGCCGACCGGATGCTGGACATGGGCTTCGTGCGCGACATCCGCCGCATCGTCGCCACCCTGCCGCAGGCCCGGCAGACCCTGCTGTTCTCTGCCACCATGCCGCCGAGCATCGCGGAACTGGCCGGCAGCATGCTGCGCAGCCCGGTCCGGGTGGAGGTGGCGCCGCCGTCCACGACGGTCGAGCGCGTGCGCCAGACGATGATGTTCGTGGACGAGGCCGACAAGAAGGCTGCGATCGAGAAGCTGGTGAAGTCGCCCAAGGTCGCCCGCGCGATCGTGTTCACCCTGATGAAGCACGAGGCCAACAAGGTGGCCGAGCACCTCACCAAGGCCGGCGTGATCGCCGAGGCGATCCACGGCAACAAGTCGCAGGGCGCGCGGGAGCGGGCGATGGCCGGGTTCCGGTCCGGCGCGGTGAAGGTGCTGGTCGCGACCGACATCGCGGCGCGCGGCATCGACGTGGACGACGTGTCCCACGTCTTCAACTTCGACCTGCCGAACGTGCCGGAAAGCTACGTGCACCGCATCGGCCGCACGGCGCGCGCCGGGCGGGAGGGCCACGCGATCTCGCTGTGCAGCGCCGAGCAGCGGGCGTGGCTGCGGGACATCGAGAAGGAGATCGGCGCGCCGATCCCGGTGTTCCGGGAGCATGAGTATCACTCGGACGCCGCGCAGAACTCGACGATGCGGGCGCCGGTGCTGGGCGGCGGCGGTGGCCGTGGGCAGGGACGGGGCGGCAGCGGGTCGCGCGGGGCGCAGAACAGCAACCGGCGGCCGAGCGGCCGGCGCGCGGCCTAGGTTTGTTTGAGCGATCAATTCGTCGCATGACTGGCAACGCCGCCGTGTCTCCAGTCAGGGCGACATTGGTCTAGCGGCGCTTCGGGCTGCGCCGGGCACCCGCTTCTTCACGGGGCGCGCCCGGCGCCGGTCCTCCGAGCACGTCACATCCGCCCGCTGAAAATGCTTTCAGAACGTGGCGGAACACTGCGATGCAGCTGAACGGCCGACGGCAAGCTGTGCTGGTCACGACACCGCGTCGGCCTGGCCGACGATCACGTTCGTGCTCGCCAGCCGCTCCCGCGAGGGCTTGCCGAGCAGATAGCCTTGCACCTGGTTGCAGGCCTGGCGTTGCAGCTGCTGCAGCTGTTCCGCCGTCTCCACGCCCTCCGCCGTGACGCTCAGCCCCAGGGTGTGGGCCAAGGCGATCAGCGCGGTGACGATGGACGCAGCCTGCGGGTCGTTGCCGGTCAGGCCGTCCACGAAGGACTTGTCGATCTTGATCTTGTCGAGCGGAAAGCGCCGGAGATAGCTGAGCGACGAGTAGCCTGTCCCGAAATCGTCGAGCGAGACCCGCACCCCACCCGCGCGCAAGGTGGACAGCATGTGCATCGCGTGGTCGGGATCGTCGATCAGCACGCCCTCCGTCACCTCAAGCTCCAGACGGTCCGGGTGCAGGCCAGTGCGGCGCAGCAGGTCGAAAACATAGTCCGGCAAGTCGGTATGCTGGAACTGCCGGGGCGACAGGTTCACCGCGACCCGCAGCGACCCTTCCCAGCCGGCCGCCTCGCGGCAGGCCGTCTCCAGCACCCAGCGGCCCAACGGTTGGATCAGCTGCTTCTCTTCGGCAAGCGGGATGAACACGGAGGGCGGCACCATGCCGCGGGCCGGGTGCTCCCAGCGCAGCAAGGCCTCGTAGCCCTCGACACGGCCGGTCATGGCGTTCACCAAGGGCTGGTAATGCAGCGACATCGCCTCGTGCTGGATCGCCTCGCGCAGGTCGCGCTCCAGCGCCTGTTGGTCCTGAAGAAACTGGTCCATGGCGGGATCGAACACGCGGAACCTGTGCCGCCCGGCCTCTTTGGCGCAATACATCGCGATGTCGGCGCACCGCAGCAGCTCGGCGCCGCTCTGTGCATGCGCCGGGCAGAGCGCAACGCCCACGGACGCGCCGACGACGACCGGCTGCCCCGCCACCACGAACGGTTGCCCGAGGGTGCGGACGAGCCGGTCCGCAAGGGCGTCGTGCGACCCGGACCGGGCTGGCACCACGATGACGAACTCGTCGCCGCCGAGCCGGGCCAGCGTGTCGTCTTCCCGCAGCTCCGCCTCCAGGCGTCGCGCGACCTGGATCAGCAGTTCGTCGCCAGCGGCGTGGCCGTGCAGGTCGTTCACCGACTTGAAGCCGTCGAGGTCCAGGCAGAGCACCGCGATGGACTTGCCGGCCGGTGTCCCCGCAGCCAGGCTCTCCGCTAGGCGCTTGTCAAGCAGCAGGCGATTGGGCAAGCCGGTGAGCGGATCATGGTGGGCCATGCGGATCAGCGCGGCCTCGCTGCTGTGCCGATCGGTCAGGTCACGCAGGGCGACGGCGTTGGCGGGAAGCCCCTCATAGGTGACGGGCCTGACCAGGCACTCGACCGGCACCATGGCCCCGTCGCTGCGAAGCAGGTGGTGTTCCTTCGGCTGCGCGCTCGTGCTGCCCTGCACGGCAGACTTGAGTGCCAGGCGGTCGAGGGCCTGCCCGATCAGCGAACGCGCGTCGCGGCCTGCCAGCTCGCACAGGCGCTCGTTGACGTCCAGCACCACCCCGTTTCGCTCGATCAGCAGGCCTTCGAACGAGATGTCAACCAGTTGACGCAGCCGCTCCCTTTCCTGCGACTGTCGCTGCGACAGATGCCAGTCCATGACCGTCAGGGCCAGGCTTGCGGCGAGCAAGGCGATGCTGACCACCGCGACGGAGGCCGCCAGCGTCAAGGCCTCAAACTCGCCGGCAAGGCTCGCGGCAGGTCCGCCCAGCTGCAGGTTGATCGCTGACATGCCTTGGAAGTGCAGGGTGCAGACAGCCAGCGCGAGCAGCGCCGCCGCGATGGTGAACTGCGCCGGCGTGTCAAGCGCCCGCAGCGACCAAGCCGCGGCCAGGGCAACCAGGCCGGATGCGGCCACCGACCAGAGCACCCCGGCTGTGTCCAGCGTCAGCGTGCCCGGCACGCGCATCGCGCTCACGCCCACATAGTGCATGCTGGACACGCCGCACACGAGAAAGCCGGCCACCCAAACCATCTTGACCATCGTCTGGCGCGGCAACAGCACGATGGAGAAGGCCGCCCACGCGCCGGCCATCGCCGCGGTGGCCGAAAGCAACGTGGGCCAGATCGCAAAACCGATCCGCAGCGCCGGCATGTAGGCAAGCATGGCGACGAAATGCAGCGACCACACGCCGCCGCCGAACTCGACCGCGGCCAGGACCGTCCAGGCCACCCGCACCCGCCTTTTCGCGGCCCGGGCCCGGCAAAGCAGGGCGCAGCTGGTCAGGCAAGCCAAGGCACACATGAACGCCGCCACCGCAAGCAGTCGCAGGTCGTGTTGGTCCAATACGCAGCCAACGATCCTCATATGCCCGATCCGATTGCAGCTATGCCGGACATGATAGCAGACAATGATGAAGCAACGGTTTAATCTTCACGGCGCAGGTGTCAGCTCGGTCGAATCAGCCGCAGTTCGCGCGGGTTGGCGGTAGTTGGATGCACAACGACTGCCCACTTATAAAATATTGAAAACAAATTGTTTTTGTTATGCGTGTCGAAACGCTTCGCAGCTTGATACTTAGCTGCCCGCCTTCTTTCGGTCTCTCACCGGTCCGGCCTGCCGCTCGCGCTGGTCGGCCTCGAACAGGCCGGACAGCTCCTCGCCCGCCTGCTTGGCACCCTGGATCAGCTGGCGCTCGTCCTCGTAGAAGGCGTGGCTCTCGATCAGGTTCTTCTCGTCATAGTCCCGGAAGAACGCCACTGCCCGCCGGGCCTCGTCCGACGCGACCCCGAGATCCTCCAGCGCCATCTCGCTCAGCCGCAGGCTGGAATGGAAGGTCTCGCGCACCAGGCGGTCCACGCCGCGGTCCATCAGCAAATGGGCGTGGCGCCGGTTGCGGGCGCGGGCGAGCACGCGGAGATGGGGGAAGGTGCGCCGGGCCACCTCGACCACGCGGAGCGTCTGCTCCATGTCGTCCAGCGCCACGACCAGCAGGCGCGCGTGCTCGGCGCCGGCCGCGCGCAGCAGGTCGGGGCGCGACGGGTTGCCGTAATAGACCTTGCTGCCGAAGCGGCGGATCACCTCGACCTGCTCCGTGTCCTGCTCCAGCGCCGTGAAGGCGATGCCGCGCATGCGCAGGACGCGCCCGACGATCTGGCCGACCCGGCCGAAGCCGCAGATGATGACCGGCGCGCCGTCGTCCTGGATCGCGTCGTAGGCGGGCTTCGCCACCTTCTGCAGCCGCGGGACGACGAAGCGTTCGGAGGCGGCGAACAGCAGCGGCGTCGCGGCCATCGAGAGCGCGATGGCCAGCGTCGCCCGGTCGAACGCCGCCTGCGTCAGCGCGCCGGCGGTGACGGCGGCGGAGAACAGCACGAAGCTGAACTCGCTGCCCTGCGGCAGGGCCAGCGCGAAGCGCACGGCCGCCCGGCTTGTCTGCCCGCCCAGCCGGCCGAGGCCGAACGCCACCGCCACCTTGGCGAGCATCAGCCCGGGCACGACCATGGCGAAGAACCCGGGGTTCTGCACCGCGAGGCCCAAATTCGCCGACATGCCGACCGAGAGAAAGAAGAAGCCGAGCAGCAGGCCCTTGAACGGCTCGACGTCGGCCTGCACCTCGTGCCGGTACTCGGAGTCCGACAGCAGCACCCCGCCGATGAACGCGCCGAGCGAGGTGGACAGCCCGGCGGCGCTCGCCAACGCCGCCGAGCCGGCCACGACGAACAGCGCAAGCGCCGTGAACACCTCAGGCGTGCGCGCCCCGCCGATGGCGCGGAACGCGGGCCGGATCAGGAAACGCCCGCCGACGAGGATGATGGCGATGGCGCCCACCGCGCGGGCCAGCTCCAGCCACGGCACATGGGAGGGCGCAGCCTCCCCGCCGGCGAACAGCGGCACGGCGGCGACCAGCGGGATGAAGGCGAGGTCCTGGAACAGCAGCACGGCGAAGGTGTCCCGGCCCGAGGGCGTGCCGAGCAGGTCCCGCTCGGCCAGCAGCGGCAGGACGATGGCCGTCGAGGACAGGGCGATGCCCGCGCCGACGACCGCCGCCGCCGGCCATGGCAGGCCGAACAGGTGCGCGGCCGCCGCCAGCACGGCGGTGGTGACGGCCACCTGCGCGGGTCCCAGGACGAACACCGCGCGCCGCATGACCCACAGGCGCTGTGGCCGGACCTCCAGGCCGATCAGGAACAGCAGCATAATGACGCCGAGTTCGGACACGCCGGCAATCTCGCCCACGTCGGTGATCAGGCGCAGGCCCGACGGCCCGATCAGCGCCCCGCCCGCGAGGTAGCCCAGCACGCTGCCGAAGCCCAGCCGGCGCGACAGCGGCACCAGCAGGACCGACGTCGCCAGCAGGATCGCAATCGTAAGCAGCATGGGCGGTCCGATCCTGCAAAGCCCGCGGCGCGGCCGCGGCGGGCCGGCCTGTCCCGCCGAAGCCCTCCCAGAGCAGCAATAGCCAAAGCTCCGATTTTTCCAAAGCGCGGCGTGACGCCGGCTACGCCCGCCCCAGCAGGGCGTGGCTGTCCAGGCGCCCGACATTCGCCTCGCCCATCGCCTGCCAGGCCCGGTCCAGCGATCCTCCCATGTCGATGGCCCGGCACGCATCCTCGATGACATGGGCCTCGAACCCGGCGGCGGCGGCGTCCATCGCGCTCCAGGCCACGCAGAAATCCGTCGCCAGCCCCGCGAGGAACAGCCGGCGCAGGCCGCGCTCCCGCAGGTAGCCGGCGAGGCCCGTGGGCGTGCGCCGGTCCGCCTCGGTGAGGGCGGAGTAGCTGTCCACCCCGGGGCGGAACCCCTTGCGCACTACGAGCTCCGCCCGCGGCAGGTCGAGGCCGGGCGCGAACAGGGCGCCGTCGCTGCCCTGCACGCAGTGGGTGGGCCACAGCACCTGCGGCCCGTATGGCAGCTCGATCTGCTCGAACGGCAGGCGGCCCGCGTGGTTGGCGGCGAACGACACGTGATCGGCCGGGTGCCAGTCCTGCGTCAGCAGCACGTGGTCGAACAGCGCGCCGAGCCGGTTGATCGGCGCGGTCACGGCGTCGCCGTCGGGCACCGCGAGCGGCCCGCCGGGCAGGAAATCCCGCTGCACATCGACCACCAGCAGCACGTCCCCGGGCAACAGGCGCATCTTCGGAGTCCTCCCTGTGCCGGCTGGGCCGTTTTTGCCGCGGCCCGGCCAGATATCCCCTAAGCTACCGCCAAAGGAGTCGGGCATGGGAGGGGGAGAGGCGGTGCATTTCGGCGGCCCGATGCGGGAGGCGTTGGTGATCCTGGGCGCCGCCGCCGTGGTCATTCCGCTGTTCCACCGGATGCGGATCAGCACGGTGCTCGGCTTCATGCTGGTGGGCGTGCTGGTGGGGCCGTCCGGGCTGGGGGCGCTGACCGGGCGGGCGCCGTGGCTGTCCTTCGTCACGCTGTACGACCGGGACCGCATCGCGGCGGTGTCCGAGTTGGGCGTCGTGCTGCTGCTGTTCATGATCGGGCTCGAGCTGTCGTTCGAGCGCATCGTGATGATGCGCCGCCTGGTGTTCGGGCTGGGCGCCCTGCAGGTGTCCGCCTGCGCGCTGATGGTGGGCGGCTGCGCGGCGCTGCTCGGCGTGGCGCCGCCGGGCGCTGCGGTGATCGGCCTGGCGCTGGCGATGTCGTCCACGGCGGTGGTGGCGCAGGTGCTGGCCGATGAGCGCCGGGTCACCGGGCTGGTCGGGCGCGCCAGCTTCGCCGTGCTGCTGTTCCAGGATCTGGCCGTGGTGCCGGTGCTGTTCACCCTGGGCGTGCTGGGCCGGGACGGCGCGGCGGGGTGGGGCGCCTTTGCGCTCGCGGTCGGGCAGGCGCTGGCGTTCGTCGTGGGCCTTGTGGGGCTGGGCCGGCTGGCGCTGCGCCCGCTGTTCCGCGGGGTGGCCCGCACCCAAAGCCCG
This sequence comes from Rhodospirillales bacterium, assembly GCA_903644035.1. Lineage (GTDB taxonomy): Bacteria > Pseudomonadota > Alphaproteobacteria > Acetobacterales > Acetobacteraceae > CAHJXG01. Next base: position 283 of record CAHJXG010000215.1, on the reverse strand, counting down.
GAGCTGTTCATGGCTGCCTGCCTGCTGGTGGTGCTCTCGACCGGGCTGGCGGCGGCGGCGGCGGGCCTGTCGATGGCGCTCGGCGCGCTGATCGCCGGGCTGCTGCTGGCGGAGACCGAGTATCGCCGGCAGATCGAGGTGACGGTCGAGCCGTTCAAGGGCCTGCTGGTGGGGGTTTTCCTGATCTCCATCGGGCTTGCGGTCGATCTCGGCCGCGTGGCGGCGCAGCCCGGCGCGGTGCTGGGGGCGGCGCTGGGCCTCGTGGCGCTCAAGGCCGGCCTCA
>CAHJXG010000214.1 GCA_903644035.1 Rhodospirillales bacterium | reverse complement strand
GGGCGTGCTGCTGCCGCCGCCATCGGCCATCGCCTGGGCGTTCGCGACCCACCTGCCGACGCTCGGCGCCGATTTCGTGCAGACGGTGCTGCGCGCGGTGCTGCCGGGCTACGCGGCGGGCTGTGCCGCCGGGCTGCTGGCGGCCGTGGCCCTTGACCGGTCGGAGTTCCTGCGGCGCGGCGTCATGCCGCTCGGCAGCCTCGCCGCCGCCATGCCCATCGTGGGCATCGCGCCGATCATGGTGATGTGGTTCGGCTTCGACTGGCCGAGCAAGGCCGCCGTCGTCGTGGTGATGACCGTGTTCCCCATGCTGGTGCAGGCGACCGCGGGCCTCGGGGCCGCCGGCGCCATGGAGCGCGACCTGATGCGCGGCTACGGCGCGGGCTACTGGGCGACGCTGCTGCGCCTCCGCCTGCCCGCCGCGGTGCCGTTCCTGTTCGTGGCGCTCAAGCTGAACGCGACGCTCGCGCTGATCGGCGCCATCGTCGCCGAGTTCTTCGGCACTCCCATCGTCGGCATGGGGTTCCGCATCAGCACGGAGGTCACGCGGATGAACCTCGACGTCGTGTGGGCGGAGATCGTGCTGGCGTCCTTGACCGGCACGCTGGCATTTGCCGCCCTGTCCCTGCTGGAGCGCCGCGTCGCGTTCTGGCACCCTGCCTTCCGTTGACCCTTCGAGGAGCCTTCATGCGACGCCTCCTGCTCGCCACCGCAGCGCTGCTCGGCCTCATCGGCCATGCCTCTGCCGCGGACAAGCTCACGCTGCAGCTGAAATGGGTGCCGCAGGCGCAGTTCGCCGGGTATTACGTCGCCGCCGCGAAGGGCTTCTACGCGGAGGCCGGGCTGGACGTCGCGATCAAGCCGGGCGGGCCGGACATCAGCCCGGCCCAGGTCATCGCCGGCGGCGGCGCCGACGTGATCGTCGATTGGATGCCGTCGGCGCTCGCCGCGCGGGAGAAGGGCGTGAAGCTCGTCAACATCGCGCAGATCTTCGAGACGTCCGGGATGCAGCTCACCTGCCGCAAGGACAGCGGCGTCACCAGCCCGGCGCAGTTCAAGGGCAAGACGCTCGGCGTCTGGTTTAGCGGCAACGAGTACCCGTTCCTGTCCTGGATGAGCAAGCTGAAGCTGCCGATCAGCGGCGGCCCGGACGGCGTCACCGTGCTGAAGCAGGGCTTCAACGTCGATCCGCTGTTGCAGAAGCAGGCGGCCTGCATCTCGACCATGACCTACAATGAGTATTGGCAGCTGATCGAGGCCGGCATGAAGCCCGACCAGCTCCAGGTGTTCCGCTACGAGGACCAGGGCGTCGCCACCCTGGAGGACGGCCTCTACACCACCGAGGGCAAGCTCGCCGACCCGGCGATGGTCGCGACCCTCGCCCGGTTCCTGCAAGCCTCGCTGAAGGGCTGGCAATACGCCGGCGCGCACCAGGACGAGGCGGTGAGGATCGTGCTGTCGAACGACACGGCGGGCGCGCAGACCGCGGCCCATCAGAAGCGCATGATGGGCGAGGTGGCGAAGCTGCTGGGCGCCGACCCGAAGCGGATGGGATACCTGGAGCCGGCCGCGTACGAGCGCACGGTGAGCGAGCTGATGAGCAGCGGCGGCGATCCCGTCATCACCAAGCGACCGGAAGGCGCCTGGAGCCATGCCGTGTTCGACGCGGCGTCCCGGTGACAGGCCAGGTGCCGAAACGCCAGAATCACCCGCAACCTGTTAATCTGGAGGTAACAAAAAGACAGCCATGGCGCAGCATCACGAGATCCCGGCGACGCCGGACAAGATGGTTCTCGGCTACCTCGACGCCACCAGCCCGCCGGTGCTCGAGATCGAGTCCGGCGACACCGTCAAGCTCTACTCGTTCCCGGCCGGCGGCATGGCGAGCCTGCCCGAGATGTCACGCGTTCCCGCCGATTACCTGGCGGCGCTGAAAGCCCTGCCGGAGGGTCCAGGCCCGCACTTCATCACCGGTCCCGTCCACGTGCGCGGCGCGCAGCCCGGCGACACGCTGCAGGTCGACATCCTCGACGCCGAGCCCACGATGGACTGGGGCTTCGTCGCCATCCTGCCGCTGCTCGGCACGCTGCCCGACGAGTTCACGGATTACGAGACCATCCACCCCCCCATCGACCGCGAGCGCCGCGTCTGCACGCTGCCCTGGGGCACGGAGCTGCCGCTCGACCCGTTCTTCGGCATCATCGGCGTGGCGCCGCCCAAGGCCTGGGGCCGCTGCGGCTCGCCGGTGCCGCGTGCGTTCGGCGGCAACATGGACAATAAGGAGCTGAAGCCCGGCACGACGCTGTACCTCCCGGTGTTCAACGAGGGCGCGCTGTTCATGGCGGGCGACGGCCACGGCGTGCAGGGCGACGGCGAGGTGTGCATCACCGCGCTGGAGACCGGCCTGTCCGGCACCTTCCGCCTCACCGTCCGCAAGGACTTCAAGGTGGAGTTCCCGTTCGCGGAGACGCCCACGCACCTGATGTCCATCGGCCTCGACGAGGACCTCGACGACGCCGCCAAGCAGGCGGTGCGGGAGATGGTCCACCACGTCTGCCGCCGCACCAACCTGTCGCGCAACCAGGCCTACATGCTGTGCTCGCTGATCGGCGACCTGCGGGTGACGCAGACCGTGGACGGCAACAAGGGCGTGCACATGATGCTCGCCAAGTCATACCTTTGACCCCCGGGAACCCCAGAATGCATAAGCTCGCCTCCGCCGCCCTCGGCCCCGCTGTCATGAGCTTGGCGCTGCTGGCGGCCTCCGCCCATGCCCAGGCGCCGATCCGCATCGGCGTCCCCATCGGGCTGAGCGGGGCGAACAGCGTCGTGGCGCCGTCCGTCGTGCAGGCGGCGGAGCTTGCGGTGGCGGAGATCAACGCGAAGGGCGGCGTGATGGGCCGTCCCCTGGTGCTCGACGTGGCCGATGACGGCAGCGGCGCGGCGGGGGCGCAGCGGGCCTTCGACAGCCTGGTGTTCCAGAAGAAGGTCGATGTGCTGATCTCGATGGAGACGAGCGCCGCGCGCAACGCCGGGCTGCCCATCGTGACCCGGGGCAAGACGCCGTTCATCTACACCTCGTCCTACGAGGGCCACTCCTGCAACCGCTACATGTACGTGGACGCCTGGGTGCCGGAGCAGCAGGAGGCGCCGGTGATCGACTACTTCCTCAAGGAGAAGGGCGCCAAGACCTTCTTCCTGATCGGCAGCGACTACGCCTTCGGCCGCGGGATGCTGTCCTATGCGAAGCAGTACATCGAGGCGCATGGCGGCAAGGTGGTGGGCGACGAGTATCAGCCGATGGACGCCGGGGACTGGACCGCGATCATCAGCAAGGTGCGCGCCGCCAGCCCCGACGCGCTGATCCTGTCCACCGCCGGCGGCGTGCCGAACGTGACGCTGACCAAGCAGTACCGTGCGGCTGGGATCACGGTCCCGGTGGGCAACCTCGGCGTGGACGAGGGCACGGCCAAGACGATGGGCGAGGACGCGACCGGGGTCTACGTCTCGAGCTCGTATTTCACCAGCGTCGACAGCCCGGCCAACAAGGCGTTCCTCGATGCGATGCGCGCCAAGTTCGGCGGCGCCCTGCTCACGCCCAACGACCTGTCGGTGCCGCAGTATGAGGCGATCTACCTCTACAAGGCGGCCGTGGAGCGCGCGGGAGGGACCGCGGTGGACGGCGTGGTCAAGGCGCTGGCCGAGGTGTCGTTCGACGGGCCGCGCGGCCGCATCCAGATGAACAAGCAGCGCCACGCGCCGCTGACCATGTATCTCGGACAGGTCGAGGCGGATGGCAGCGTCAGGATCCTGCAGACCGCGAAGGACGTGGACCCCGGCGAGCAGTGCCCGAACCTGAAGTAGGCCTCGGGTGGGCCTGCTGCTCGACATCGTGACCACGGCGGCGATCCTGTACGTCGTGGCGCTCGGCCTGCTGATCGTGTTCGGCGTCATGGGTATCATCTCGTTTGCCCACGGCGCCATGCTGACGGTCGGCGGCTACGCGGCGCTCCTGGTCACCTGGGCGGGCTGGAACCCGTGGGCGAGCCTGCCGGCGGCGGCGCTGGCCGGGCTGCTCGCGGGTGCTGCGATGGAGCGGACGGTGCTGCGCCCGCTGTATCGCCGCCCGCTCGATGCGATCCTCGCGACCTGGGGCCTCGGCATCGTCATCGGGCAGGTGATCACCCTGGCCTTCGGGCGGCAGGTGCAGTTCGCGCAGAGCCTGCTGTCGGGCGCCGCCACCGTGCTGGGCGCGACCTACTCGCAGTATCGCCTGCTGCTGGTCGGGGTGGCCGTGCTGCTCGCGGGCGGGATCGCCCTGGTGCTGCACGGCACCCGGCTCGGCCTCGTCACCCGGGCGGTCATCGCCAACGAGAACCTGGCGCAGTCGCTCGGCGTGAACAGCACGCGGGTGCGCTTCGCGAGCTTCAGCCTGGGGTCGGCGCTCGCCTCCCTGGCGGGCGCCCTGGTCGTGCCGCTGTCGAGCGTGGACCCGAACATGGGGGTGCCTTGGCTGGTGGGCGCCTTCATGCTGGTGCTGCTGTCGGGCTCCTCGCTCGTGGCCATGGCGGCGGCGGCGCTGGTGCTCGGCGCGGCGCAGGTGCTGGTCTCGACCTACCTCAACGCCGTGCTGGGCGGCATGACGGTCGCGGTGCTGGCCGCCGTGATCCTGCGCGTGCGCCCGGCGGGCTTTGCCCGTGCGTGACGCGGACGGGATGCCGCCGGAGTCGCCGGGGCGCCGCTG
>CAHJXG010000213.1 GCA_903644035.1 Rhodospirillales bacterium | reverse complement strand
ATCTCGCTGCCCCCGCCTCCGCCTCGGCGAGCTTGGCGCGCAGCCCGGCCTCGCGCGTCGAGGACTGCTCGGCCTGGCGGTCCAGCTCCGCGCGGTAGGCGGCCTCGTGCCGGGCATGGCGCTCGGCCCGCTGCCTCAGCAGCGCGCCATGCGCCTGGACGAGGCTGTCGTAGTCGGCGTGTCGCCGGGCAAGCTGCTGCGCCAGGTCGCGGGCTTCCGTCTCGTGCCGGGTCAGGCGCTCGGTTGCCGAGGCCAGCTCGGCTCCGAGCACGGCATGCTCCTCGTTGCGCCGGACCAGCTGGCGGTGCCAGTCCTGCGCCTCCGCCACCTGGCCGGCGAGCTGGACGTCGCGCCGGTTCAGCTCCGCCTGCACGCGCTGCGCGTAGTCGCCCTGCTCGACCAGGCGCTCGGTCAGCGACTGGATTTCCTGCCGGGCGGCGGCCGGTGCGGCGAACAGCGCCTCGATGCCGCTGGTCTCGACATAGAGGCTGCCGATGCGCGGCACGAAGGCGCGGTCCGAGGCGACGGCCACCAGGTAGATCGGCCGGGGCAGGCCGACGGAGGCCTCGAACAGCTGGGCGTCGCGCTTCTCGAACGTCAGCAGGGGCGCGGCCTCGGCCGGCAGCTCCTCGGCCATGAGCGCCGATCCCAGCAGCGGGCGCTGGGCATACATCGCGACGTGGCCGAAGGTCTTGCCGAGCAGCGCGCCGAACTCGGCATGGGTCAGCTCGTGCACGTGGTAGGGGTTCGGCTTTCCCCCTGCCGGGGAGTACACGTCCCGCTCGGGCGAGCTGATAATGAGCAGCCCGCCTGGACGCAGCACCCGGCGCACCTCGGCCATGAACTCGTCATGCTCGTAGAAGTGCTCCAGCGTCTCGAAGGACACCACGGCGTCGAAGCTGCCATCGGCGCAGGGGATGCGCCGCGCGTCGCCGTGCAGGAAGGTGAGGCCCGGCGCGCCGTAGGCGGCCGTGGCGTGCCCGACCGTCTCCTCCGCGATCTCCACGCCGACGACGCTCTTCGCCACCTGGGCCAGCAGGGCGGCGCCGTAGCCCTCGCCCGACGCCACGTCGAGGACATCCAGGCCGCGGCACAGGCTGCGTGCGAAGAAATAGCGGTGCAGGTGCTCGATCTCGACCTGGCCGCCCGTCTCCGTCGTCAGCCGCTCGCCGGTCCAGGGCAGCGCGGAGGACGGCGCGGCACGGTGGAATATCTCGCCCATCATTCAATCCTGATCATGGCCATCGCCCGCAGGGCGGGCCGCCCGCTAGTTCAGCCGGTCGCTTCGGCCCAGCACGAAGTACAGGTTGTCCGAAGGCAGGCGGCCCGACCGAATCAATTCCCGCTCAAGCACCATCAGCAGCTTGAGGATGCAGTGGTCGCCCGCGCTGCGGAAGTTCCCGGCCCGGCGCGCCAGCAGCGGGCGCAGCAGCGTGCCGCCCATCGGCGAGACCTCGCGCACGGGGAAGCTGGAGAACAGCAGGCTGCGCAGGTCGGCGCTGCGCGGCGCCTCGCTCGGGTCGGCCCGCGCCACCTGCGCCACCGTGTCGATGACGAAGCTCGGCTCGACCTCGCCGGTCGCCAGGTTGAGGCGCAGGTGCTCAGGCAGCGACTCGAAGATCTCGTCGAGCATCCGCTTGGCGTCATGCGTCATCTGCAGGCGGGACGGGCCGAAATAGTCCAGCCCCAGCACCACGCCATCGGGGGCGACGACCCGGTTGAGGAAGGGCAGGAACCGCTCGATGTCGGTGCAGTGGTGCATCGAGTGGCAGAAGAACGCCACGTCGAACGCCTCGAAGCCCACGGCCTCCGGGCTGTTGTAGTCGAACTGCTGGAACTCCTGGTCCGGGCACAGGCCCGACAGGGTGTCGCGCGCCCGGTCGAGCAGGGCCGGGTCGTACTCCCGGCAGACGATCCGCCGAACCGGCCAGCCGCGCGAGAGCACCACCTGCTCGATCTGGCCGGTGCCGCAGCCGAAGGACACCATGGAGAGCCGGCGGCCGGGGGTGCCGTCCCGGGCGGCGAGGCGCTCCGCCAGCGGGTTCAGGTGCCGATGCAGGGAGTGATCGACCCAATCGCCGCCGACCGACATGGGGCTGCCGGTGTGCAGCTCGGCGACGTGCTCGTGCATGGCCGGGAGGCCCATCCAGTCGGTGAGCGCGCGCATCTCCTCCCAGTTCTCCGCCAGGGCCTGCCGCCATGTCGAGATGCCCTGTTGCTCCGTCATCGCCTGCCTGCCCCTTCACGTCCGCTGCCTGCGGCGCATCGGCGTCAGGCCGGATCAGCCGCGTATCGCCGCCCGGCGTCAAGTCCCGGGGCGGCTGGGTGATGTATCAGCTCGAGTTGGGCGCGGGCGCCGCCTGCTTGAGGTTGGTCTTGTGGCGACGTGCCGTTCGCGCGCTAACTGTCTCGGCCATCGACGGGAGAAGCGGAATGCGTCGGTCCCTGGGTTTGTGCGCCGCGTTCTGGGCGGCGTTGCTCGGCGTATCCTTCCCGGCCGCAGCGCAGGGGCAGGCGCGGCCCAACCTCGTCCTTCGCGAGGTCGTCGAGTCGATGCCGAGGGGCGAACGGCAGGAGGTGCAGGTCCTCACGGCCACCATCAGTCCCGGCCAGAGCACGGTGTTCCATACACACCGCTTCCCCGTGACCGTCCATGTGCTGGAGGGCGCATTCACGCTGGAGATGGAGGGGCGCGAGACGGTGACCGTGCCGGCGGGCCGCTCGATGGTGGAGCCGCCGAACGTGCGCATGACCGGCCACAACCGCGGAGCGGAGGAGGCGACGCGGGTCGTCATCTTCTACGTGGCCGATCCGGGCACGCCCTTCCTGGATCCCATTCACTAGGAGCGGCCTTCGCCTCGTTGCCGGCGCCGGGGACCGCTTTGCGTTCCGGCGGGGCCGAGGGCTAAAGTGCCGGTCTCCAAGCAGGGCGCCTGCGCGATGACCATGAATGCCTCACCGTCCCAACCCGGCCCCTGCCGATGACCGCCGGGCCGAACACCATGGCGCCGGGCCAGGCGATGGGCAGCGCCAAGGCTGCGGATATCGCCCGGAAGATCATCGACGAGGTCTCCCCGTTCTTCCACGAAAGCGGGTCGCTGTATCCCGACGTGCTGTGGAAGCTGTTCGCGGAGCATCAGGACGCCCGCGCCCGCGTGTCCGTGGAGACCGGATGCGGCCTGAGCACGCTGCTGCTGTCGAACCTCAGCGAGCGGCACACCGCCTTCACCCTGCCCTATGGCGACAGCCTGCAGAACACGCAGGCCCACCCTTATCTGCGGTCCGGGACGACGAAGTTCGTCATTGGCCCGTCGCAGGTGATGGTGCCGAAATGGCAGTTCTCCGATCCCGTCGATTTCGCGCTGATCGACGGCCCGCACGCCTACCCGTTCCCGGACCTGGAGTACTACTTCCTCTACCCGCACATCCGCGCCGGGGGCGTGCTGGTGATCGACGACATCCACATCCCGACGATCCAGCGCCTGTACGAGTTCCTGCGCGACGACGAGATGTGGGAGCACCGGGGCGACGCGCGGACGACGGCGTTCTTCCGCCGCACCACCAGCCCGATCTTCGACCCGCTCGGCGACAACTGGCCCGGCCAGAAATACAACCGGCGCCGCTTCGCCTCGCACGAGGCGCTGACGCCCCTGTTCGGCGCGGGGTGGTATCAGGCCGAGTTCGGGGCGCCCCGGCCGAACGCCCCGCTGGCCGGCCCGGACCCGCGGGACCAGGAGATCGCGGCGCTTCGGGCCGAGGTGGCGGCGCTGAAGGCCTCGACCACCTGGCGGGCCACGCGCCCGCTCCGCAACGCCGTCGATTGGGCGCGGCGGAGGACGTAGCCGCGGGGCGCCTTAATCGCCGTGCTTGGGGACGCCCTCGCCGACCTCGTGGCAGGCCAGCCGCTCCAGCACCCGCACCAGGCCCGAATGGTCCCAGGCGGCGCCACCGCCGGCCACCGCCGCGTTGAACAGCTCCTGGCAGGTCGCGGTGTTCGGCAGGCTGACGCCCAGCGCGCGGGCGCCGGCGAGCGCCAGGTTCAGGTCCTTCTGATGCAGCTCGATGCGGAAGCCGGGGTCGAACGTCCGCTTGATCATGCGCTCCCCGTGCACCTCCAGGATGCGCGAGGTGGCGAGGCCGCCCATGAGCGCCTGGCGTACCTTGGCCGGGTCGGCGCCGGCCTTGGAGGCGAACAGCAGGCCCTCGGCGACGGCCTCGATGGTCAGGGCCACGATGATCTGGTTGGCGACCTTGGTGGTCTGCCCGTCGCCGTTCGCCCCGATCAGCGTGATGTTCTTGCCCATCAGCTCGAAGATCGGGCGCACCCTGGCGAAGGCCTGCTCCGGCCCGCCCACCATGATGGTGAGGGAGGCCGCCTTGGCGCCCACCTCGCCGCCGGACACCGGGGCGTCCAGGTAGTCGCAGCCGAGCTTGTTGATGCGCCCAGCGAACTCCTTGGTGGCGATGGGGGAGATGGAACTCATGTCCACCACCGTCTTGCCCGGTGAGAGGCCGCCGGCCACGCCGCCCTCCCCGAACAGCACCGCCTCCACGTCCGGGGTGTCCGGCACCATGGTGATGATGACGTCGGACGACTGTGCCACCTCCGCCGGGCTGCCGCAGGCGCGGGCGCCCTGGTCCAGCAGCTCCTGTTTCACCGGGGAGCGGTTGTAGGCGAACACGGTGTGGCCGCCCGTGATCAGGTGGCCCGCCATGGGCCGCCCCATGATGCCGAGGCCGATGAAGCCGATGTTGCTCATTGTCTTGTCCTATCCCAGCGGGTCAGCGCGCGGCGGCCAGAACCTTCGGCGGCTCGGTGCTCCCCATGTCCTGGCTTTTGCGGATCGAGAGCGACGGGTCAAGGCACAGGATGTCCTCGAACTCGTTCACGCTGTCCACCTCGGTGCCCATCGAGATGTTCGTGACCTTCTCCAGGATGAACTCCAGGACGACCGGCACCTGGTGCTCGGCCATCAGCGCCTGGGCGCGGGCGAAGGCGTCGCTGAACTCGTTGGGGCTTTTGACGCGGATCGCCTTGCAGCCGAGGCCTTCCGCCACCGCCACGTGGTCCACGCCGTAGCCGCGCGGCGCGTCGCCATCCGGCTCCACGTTGATGTTGTCGAACGCCAGGCTCACCTCGAAGTCCATCTGGAACCCGCGCTGCGCCTGGCGGATCAGCCCGAGGTAGGAGTTGTTCACCACGACGTGCAGGTACGGCAGCTTGTGCTGCGCGCCGACCGCCAGCTCCTCGATCATGAACTGGAAGTCGTAGTCGCCCGACAGCGCCACGATGGGCTTGTCCGGGTCCGCCGCCCGCACGCCGAGCGCCGCCGGCAAGGTCCAGCCGAGCGGCCCGGCCTGGCCGCAGTTGATCCAGTTGCGCGGCTCGTATACCCGGAGGAACTGCGCCCCCGCGATCTGCGACAGGCCGATGGTGGTGACGTAGCAGGTGTCGCGGCCGAACACCTGGTTCATCTCCTCGTACACGCGCTGCGGCTTCAGCGGCACGACGTCGAAATGCGACTTCCGCAGCATGTTGGCCTTGCGGTGCGCGCAGGCGCCGGCCCACTCCGACCGGTCCCGCAGCGTGCCGGCCGCCTTCATCTCGCGTGCCACCTCAATGAACGTCTGCAGCGCCGCCTTGGCGTCCGAGACGATGCCGAAGTCCGGGCCGAACACCCGGCCGATCTGCGTCGGCTCGATGTCGACGTGCACGAACTTGCGGCCCTTCGTGTAGACCTCGACCGACCCGGTGTGCCGGTTGGCCCAGCGGTTGCCGATGCCGAGCACGAAGTCGCTCTCGAGGAACGTCGCGTTGCCGTAGCGGTGGCTGGTCTGCAGGCCCACCATGCCGGCCATCAGCGCGTGGTCGTCGGGGATGCTGCCCCAGCCCATCAGCGTCGGGATCACCGGCACGCCGGTCAGCTCCGCGAACGTCACCAGCAGGTCGCAGGCGTCGGCGTTGATGATGCCGCCACCGGCGACGATCAGCGGGCGCTCCGCCGCGTTCAGCATGGCGATGGCGCGCTCCGCCTGGCGGCGGGAGGCGGCGGGCCTGTGAATGGGCAGCCTCTCGTAGGTGTCGTCGTCGAACTCGATCTCGGCCATCTGCACGTCGATGGGCAGGTCGATCAGCACCGGGCCGGGCCGGCCGCTGCGCATGACGTGGAACGCCTGCTGGAACACCATGGGCACCAGCGCCGGCTCCCGCACGCAGACCGACCACTTGGTGACGCCCTTGCTGATCGTCTCGATGTCGACGGCCTGGAAGTCTTCCTTGTACATCTTGGCGCGCGGCGCCTGGCCGGTGATGCACAGGATGGGGATGCTGTCGGCGAGCGCCGTGTACAGCCCAGTGATCATGTCGGTGCCCGCCGGCCCCGAGGTGCCGATGCAGACGCCGATGTTGCCGGGCTTCGCGCGGGTGTAGCCGTCCGCCATGTGCGACGCGCCCTCCACGTGGCGGGCCAGGATGTGGCGGATGGTGCCGCGCGCCTTGAGGGCGGCGTAGAGCGGGTTGATGGCGGCGCCGGGCACGCCGAAGGCGGTGTTGATGCCCTCCCGTTCCAGCACGCGCACCGCGGCGTCGATCGCTTTCATTCTGGCCATTTGCTGCTCCCGCTCGTTTGGTCTTGCTTGGGAGTGAGCATCGCCAAGCCCGGCCCAATAAGCCAGAGGATTTGTCAGCCTTCCCGCGATGCGGAAAACGCCCGGTATTCTCCAGCAAAACCAACTCTTTGCTGCATTGCAAAAACCTGCCGACTTCGCTACGCAGCGCCTCTCAGGAGAGAGCGCCGTGCGAGCACCCCGCCCAACGATCCGCCCCGCGCCGGAACGCTCGGACCAGGTGCAGTCGCTCGTGCGCGCGCTCGCCATCGTCAACCGGCTCGCCGCCGCCAATGAGGGTGTCACCCTGACCGAGGTGGCGCAGCAGGTCGGCCTCTCGCCCTCCACCGCGCACCGCCTGCTCACCACGCTGGAGCAGGAGCGCTACGTGCATTTCGACGCCGAACGGCGGCTGTGGTCGGTGGGCGTGCAGGCCTTCGTCGCCGGCAGCGCCTTCCTGAAGACCCGCAGCCTCGTCGGCACCGCCCGCCCGCACATGCGCGCCCTGATGGAGGACAGCGAGGAGACGGTGAACCTCGCCGTCGAGGACCAGGCGGAGGCGGTGTACCTCTCTCAGGTCGAGTGCCGGCAGATGATGCGGGCGTTCGCGCGGCCCGGCGGCCGGGTGCCGCTGCATTGCTCGGGCGTCGGCAAGGCCCTGCTCTCCGCCATGTCGGATGGCGACCTGGCCCGGGTACTGCACCGCCATGGCATGGCCCGGATCACGGTGAAGACGATCACCACCACGCCGGCGCTGCGCGGCGACCTGGCGCAGGCCCGGACGTGCGGCTACGCCCTTGACGACGAGGAGCACGCCGTCGGCATGCGCTGCGTCGCCGCGGTCATCTTCAACGAGGGAGCGGAGCCGGTCGCGGCCGTGTCGCTGTCCGGACCCATGGCGCGCATCCCGGATCAGCGCATCCCGCTGCTGGGCGACCTCGTGCGCCGCCGGGCGGATGCGATCACCGCACAGCTCGGGGGCGCGCTGCCGGGGTGGCGCGGCCAGCTTCCGCGCTGACCGCCCCAGCGCCCCGCCTCAGTACTCGTCGCGGCGCCGCTGCCGGAACTGATCGACGCTCCACGCCCCGCCGCCCGCGGC
>CAHJXG010000212.1 GCA_903644035.1 Rhodospirillales bacterium | reverse complement strand
GCCGGCCTGCGCCAGCCCCTGGCAGGCGCCCGCAGCGGCGCAGGTGTTGACGACCGCGCGGCCAAAGCCCCGGGCCGCCGCCGTCAGCGCCTGGCGCGGCAGGTCCTGCAAGCCGGCCAGGATCGTGGTCGGCCCCACCGCCCGGTACTCCGCCGTCAGCGCGCCGCCGCCCAGCAGCAGGAACGCGACCTCCATGCCCCGCACGTGCCGCAGGTGCCGGCCGAGGTTCAGCAGCAGCTGCTGCGCGCCAAACGGGTGCGCGTCATGCCCCACCAGCAGCAGCCGCCGGCGTCCCGCCTCCGCCGCCGCCCCGGCCACCGCGCGCCCGGTGGCGTTCAGGTAGGCGGCGCCGAAATGCACGTCGGGTTCGAGGTATGCGCCCTCCGCCCACTCGTTCCAGGCGTTCACGCAGACGACCGCCTCGCCCCCGACCGGCTGCGCGATGGCGGCGCCGATCAGCCGGTCGAGCCAGGCCTGGTAGGCGGCCGGCGTCGATCCGTGCAGCACCATGCCCGCGCCCTGCCGCCGCGCGTCGTTGTCCCAGCTCGGCAGCGCCGTGCGGATCAGCGGGTAGGGAGAGGGGGCCAGGTCCGTCGCCGCCGCGTCGTCATACGAGTACACCCGCGCCGTCGCCGCATGGTCCAGCATCCGCAGCCCGGCGTTCAGCGGCTCCAGGTGGTTGGTCAGCTTGTGCGGCGGGAACTCCACGGCGGCGTCCATGCCGAAGGGGCGCGGGTCGCGGTCGTCGAAGCTCTGCGCCATGACGAACACCGGGTCCTCGCCGTGCGCGCGGAACATCGCGCGCCAGCGGTCCACGGCGGCGGCGCACCCCGGGATCAGCCCGGCGCGATACACCATCAGCACCGGCCGCCCGCCGAGCCGGATGTAGCGCGCGTCCCGGAAGTGCCGCAGCAGCTCCGCCGCCAGCGCCGTCTCGTCATCCCGGTGGTAGTCCTGGGAGATCAGCACCTCGTGCTCCGACCCGTCCCAGCGGCGGGACCAGTTCTCGTTCGCCCACATCAGGCAGAACGGCAGGTCCACCGTGGCGTCGGCCAGCAGGGCGTCGAGCGGCGCGTCCAGCAGGCGGCGGCCGTTGAACCAGTAGAAGTAGAACACGAAGCCATGCACCCCGGCGCCGCGCGCCAGCTCCGCCTGCTGGCGCAGCGTCTCCGTGCCATGCAGCCGGTAATGCCCCAAGTCCCTGGGGATGCGCGGCTGGTAGTGCCCGGCGAAGCGCGGCAGGCCGCGGGCCACGTTGGTCCACTCGGTGAAGCCCCGGCCCCACCAGGCGTCGTTCTCCGGCATCGCGTGGAATTGCGGCAGATAGAACGCCAGCACCTTCGCGCGCCGGGGCGTGCCGGGGGCCAAGGGCTGCACCTCCTCGAACAGCGGTCCCGGCTGCGTGTTGCGCCGCACCTCGGACGGGATGCTGGCATCGGCCGCGGGACGGGTCGCGAACACGCCGGGCTCATGCCGGTGCGCGCGGTAGTGCAGCAGCGGGTTGGCGCCGGGCAGGTCGCGCAGGTAGCGCTCGCGGTAGAACACGCCGTCGAAGCCCGGCGCCGCCTCCCGTCCCTCCTGCGCGCCCTGCAGCATGTAATGCTCGAACGGGTCCATCCGTGCCGCGCGCACGTCGGGCGAGCGGAGGAGGTAGTGCGCCGCATCGAACTCCGGGATCGGGCTGACCAGGCCGCCGTGCCTGTGCGCCAGGAAGTGCGCGAGGCAAAGCTGCCCCGCTGGGATGTGGTGCGTGGCGCGGTACCATTCTGGCTCGAACCAGGCGACGGGCTGCCGGCCCTCCGTCTCGCCATGCTCGACGTAGTGCAGCAGCGGCTCCAGCCCGCCCTCCCGCACGTCGCGGTTGCGGCTCAGGTACCAGGCCGGGTCGAAGTACGGGTTGGGCCAGCGGCCCTCCCGCCAGCCGTAGCGGGAGTAATGCACCAGCGGATCGAGGCCGGCCTCATCCAGGTCGGCGTTGCGCTCCAGGAACCATTCCCGCGCGAACAGGCCCGACCGCTGCAGGACGAGCAGGTCGCCGGCGTCGATGCGGAACGGCGCGAAGGTCTGGGTTGCCGGCTGGCTGGTCATCGTGGCGCTGCACCATCATCAACTTTGAGTTGAATAAACCAATCTTGCCTGCGCGGCGTCAACCTTTGTGGGTTTGGGGAAATGCTGTTTTATGTCAATGCGGACAGGGGAGAGCGCGTGGCGTCACTGTGGGTCGTATTGGGAAGCGCGCTGGGCGGCTTGGCGCGATACTGGCTGGGGGCCTGGGTCATGGCGCTGACCGGGCCGAGCTTTCCCTGGGGCACCCTGCTGATCAACGTCATCGGTGGCTTCGTCATCGGGCTGTTCGCAGCGGCGCTCGGCGAGCGCGGGCTGTTCAGCGACGCGCTGGGTCAGAATGGGCAGTTCCTGGACTTCGTGGACCTGCGCGCCTTCGTGATGGTCGGCCTGTGCGGCGGCTTCACCACCTTCTCCTCCTTCAGCCTGCAGTCGCTCGAGCTGCTGCAGGCCGGGCGCATCGGCCCGGCGCTGGGCTACATGGCCGGATCGGTGCTCGCCTGCCTGGGCGCGGTCTGGGCCGGCTGGATGCTGGGCCGCGCGTGACGTGACGCTGTCCAGGGCGGCCCTGATCGCCACGCTGTGCGCCGCCCTGCTCGCGGGCTGCTCTCCGGCCAGCATCCTGAACGCGACCGTCCCGCGGGACGGGGTCGCCGCCCTGCGCGGCCTCGCCTATGGCGACGGCCCGCGGCGTATGCTCGACGTGTATCGGAACACGGGCGCGGCCGGGCCGGTTCCGCTGGTGGTGTTCCTCTATGGCGGCAGCTGGCGGATGGGGGAGCGTGGCACCTACGCATTCCTGGCGACCCCGCTGGCCGCGCGCGGCGCCGTGGTCGTCGTGCCGGACTACCGCCTGTATCCCGAGGTCGCCTTCCCCGGTTTCCTCGACGACAACGCGCAGGCGGTGGCCTGGGCAGTGGCACATGCGGGCGAGCTTGGCGCCGACCCGAGGCGCGTGTTCATCGTCGGCCACTCCGCCGGGGCCTACAACGCGGCGATGCTGGCGCTCGACCCGCGCTGGCTGGCCCATGCCGGGCTGGACCGGGCAGGGATCGCGGGCGTGGCGGGGCTGGCCGGACCCTACGACTTCCTGCCGATGACCGATCCCGACATCATCCCGGTGTTCGCCCCCGTGGCCGACGGCCCGGCGAGCCAGCCCGTGAGCTACGTGGACGGCCGCAACCCGCCCTTGCTGCTGCTGGCCGGGGATGCGGACACGACGGTGCGGCCGGGCAACACGCGGTCGCTCGCGGCGCGCGTCGCGGCGGCGGGCGGCCCCGTGCAGAGCCGGATCTATCCGGGATTGGGCCATGTCGGCATCGTCACCGCCTTCACCCCGCTGTTCCGCCGGCGGGCGCCCGTGCTGGACGACGTGTGGCGCTTCATCACGGCGCAGCGTCCGACCGGCTGAGCCTATTGGCCGTGTCTATTGGCCCCGGAACACCGGCGGGCGCCGGGCACGGAACGCCGCCAGGCCATCGCGGTAGTCCTCGCTGCGCAGCGCCCGGCGGCGGCCCTCCTGCAGCCGCTGCGCCGTGGCAGGGGGCAGCGGCATCGCCTGGGCCAGCGCCCGCAGCTGCTGCTTGGCGCTCGTGACCGAGAGCGGCGCGTTGGCGGCAATGCGGGCAGCCAGGGCCTCGGTGAACCCCTCCAGCTCCGCCTCGGAGACCACGTGGTTCAGTAGGCGGAGCGCCAGCGCCCGGTCGGCCGGCACCGGGTCGGCGGTCGCGAACATCTCCATCGCGACGTGCAGCCCGCCGCGCAGCATCACGTTCAGCAGGCCTTCGGGGTCGTAGGGCAAGCCGAGCCGCGCCGGGGTGAAGGCGAGGGTGCAGGTCGGGTCCGCCACCGCGATGTCACAGCGCAAGGCGAGGTCGGTGCCCCCGCCCCAGGCGGAGCCGTGCAGCATGGCGATCACCGGCGCCGGGCAGTCCGCGATGGCGCGGAACAGCCCTTGCAGCGGCCCGTCCTGCGCCAGGGGGTCGAAGTCCGGCGCGAGGTCGCCGATGTCGAACCCGGCGCACCACACCCGGTCCCCCGGTTGCGCCCGCAGCACCACGGCACGGATGTCCGGGCCGGCACCCTGGAAGGCACGGGTCAGCCCGTCCAGCATGGCGCCGCCGAGGGCGTTGCGCTTCGCCGGGTCCTGCATGGTGACGGTGGCGACGTGCCCGTTGACGGCGACGCTGACGGCGGGGAGGGCAGGGGTGCTCACCCGGCCAGGATAGCGCAAGCCGCGGGGTCCCGCGACAGCGTCCGCCGCAGGCCGCTACGATGCGGCTCGCCTGCCGAGTCGTACCCCGGGGATGCCGTTGTGAAATCGACAAGTCGTGCCGTCATCTGGGCCGCGGCCCTGCTGCTCCAGGGCTGGGGCGCCGCCCGGGCCGCGACGACGGCGTGCCCCGAGCACTTCGCCGGCGGGCGGGCGCCCGACCTGGTCAA
>CAHJXG010000211.1 GCA_903644035.1 Rhodospirillales bacterium | reverse complement strand
GCGTGGCGCGGGCGGGCGCAGGCGCGGGCGCGGCTGGGCGACGCGGCGGGAGCGGTGCGCGACATCCAGGAGGTGCTGAAACGCGAACCCCGCAGCTTCGCCGCCCTGCAGGACCTGTCCCGCATGGCGGAGGCGCGCGCCGACTGGCGCGGCGCGCTGGCGGCGCACCAGAAGCTGCTGGAGATCGATCCGCACAGCCCCGGCGGCCAGACGCGGCTGCGCGACCTGCGGCGGCGGGCGCTGGGCGACGACACCTGAGCATGGGTTGAGCTGAGACGGCGGTTGCGGCCGTCAGGGCGACCGACCGCGCTGCGCCCGATCCATTTTTCCGATCCTGACGCTGAAAAGCGGTTTGTCTCTTTTTTGTGGCACGAGGCCCGATGGTTACGCTATACGCAGGAGGCACTCTGGTGCCATGATGCCACCCGATGGACGGGCCAGTGACAAGGGATCGTCGCCTTCGGAGGATCTTGCTCGCGTACTAGCCTGCCATTCACACCGGGAGAGACATCTTGACGCCAGCGGAAGGTGGAGTTTCCCCTCGAGTGGAGGCTCGGAACGGCCGTCGTCGTCAACTCGTCCGCATGGCCGCACGCCTGCCGACCTACGCGGCCAACATGCGCGACAATCCCCAGTGGCTGGCGATGTTCGCTCTCGGGCGCTTCCTTCCGGTGCGTCAGGCGCTTTGGCGCTTGGCGCATGAAGGCGTATCCGACGATTGCAGCGCCTCCATGTTCACAGCCAACCAGCCGGAGACGGTCAGCACGCTGCGGTCGGAGGGCTTGGTCACGGGTTTGCAGCTGCCTGAGCCCGTTTGCGCGGACGTCCTGCGCTTCGCACAGTCAACCCCATGCTTTGCCAACCTGAGCCGCCGGGTCGAGTTCCTGCCGTCGGCGCACGGGAAGGCCGTGGGCCGCGCGGGCCGCCCTGTCCTCACGGGCCACTACTTCGACCGCGTCGAGGCATGTCCGGCCGTCGTGGCGGTCCGTGACGACCCGCTCCTCCATGCGGTCGCGGCCGGCTATCTGGGCCGCAAGGCCCGAGTGATCAGCACGCGCCTGTGGTGGAGCTTCCCGACCAGCGATGCGAGCGATGCGGACCTGAACCTCGCATCGCAGGAGAAGCTGCACTTCGACCTCGACGACTGGCGTGCGCTCAAGTTCTTCTTCTATCTGACGCCGGTGGACCAGGACGGGGGGCCGCACGTCTACATTCGGCGAACGCATAACCGCCGGCTGGCGCGTCACCAATGGACCCTGGTGGTCGGCCATCCGAACCAGGAGGTGCTGGACGCCTATGGTCCGGAGAACAAGACCACGGTGCTCGGCGGGGCCGGCCACGGCTTCGTGGTGGACCCGTTCGGCTTCCACATGGGAACCGTGGTCCGGAACTCGCCCCGGTTGATGCTGGAGGTCGGCTTCGGCGTGTCGTCCGCGCTGGGCCGGCGCTTCCATGGTGAGCCAGCGGTGCAGCACCCCAGGCGGTAAGCGACCGGCCCTTGCTGGGCGCCCGGCGAAAGTCAGCCGTGAAGTGCTTGGTTTCGCAGGACGGCGCAGGGTCGGCCTGAGGTCCTATGCCTCGGCCCCGGGCGGCGTGCCGGACAGGTCCACGCCCTCGTAGAATTCGTGGACGGGCACGGCGATGCCGAGTTCCGGCATGTCCAGGGTCTCGTCCGCAGTGAGCGCGGTGGCGCTCCAGTCGGCCGCGCCTTCGGGGCGGGAGAACACCGTGAGGCCGGCACTGCGGTATTCGAGGATCACGTAGCGCCGGATGGATGGGACGGCACGGTATTCGACCAGCTTGTCGATCCGGTCAGCGCGGCCGGAGGTGGGGCTGACCACCTCGAACACGACGACGACGCCGGGAACGAGCCGCGCCGTGCCGGGGACCTTGACGCAGGTCACGAGGGCGTCGGGGTAGCGAACCGCATCGCCTACCGTGGCAAGGCCGGCATCCGGGCCGAGCACTTCACAGCCGCTGCCACGGAGACGGGTTTGCAGGGCAAAGTAGATATTCTGGCAAGTTACGCTGTGGTTGTTTGAACCGCCCGTCGTGGCAACTGGCTGAAACCCATCGAACTCATACCGCTTGTCTTGGGCCTGTGCCCAATTGAAGAACTGGTCCCGGGTCATCAGCGGCTGGAGAGCACGACGTTCACGATCGCAACCATGACAGGTTTCAACCGGGATTGAGAAGCTCGGCGATGTAGGGCGGCAACTGGAACGCGGCGGCGTGAACCTCCGGCGACCAATACCGGGTGCGGCCCAGGATGCCTGCATCCGCGGCGCGGGCCCGGATCGTCTCAGGGGCCAGCTGGCCCAGGCCGGGCGCCTTTGCGGCGATGCCGAGCGTCATGAACCCGCCGACATAGGTCGGCACCGCGGCGACGTAGGCGGACACATGGGGAAAAGCGCGGGCACGGCGACGGCTGGTGTCCCGCAGCTCCTCCGGCTGCATAAACGGCACGCCGCACTGGTTCACCACCAAGCCGTCCGGCGCGAGGAGGCGGGCGCAGTCCGCGTAGAATGCATCGGTGAACAGCGCCTCCCCCACGCCAACCGGGTCGGTGCTGTCCACGATCACCACGTCGAACGACCCGGCGGCAGCGGCGGCGGCATAGGCGATGCCATCGCCGACGATGACCTGGGCGCGCGGATCGCCCCAGGCATCGCCGCCGATGCCGGGCAGGAACTCGCGGGCCAGGCGGATGACCTCGCCGTCGATCTCCACCATCACCGCCTGCTCAACCGTCCGATGCTGCAGAACCCGGCGCAGCACGCCGCCGTCGCCCGCGCCGATGATCAGCACGCGCCGTGCCGCGCCGTGCGCCAGCAGGGGCACGTGCGCCAGCATTTCCTGATAGACGAACTCGTCGGCCTCGGTGATCTGGATCGCGCCGTCCAGCGCCAGCACCCGGCCGTGCCGCGCGCTCTCAAACACCTCGATGGTTTGATAGGGGCTGGCGACCTGCGCCAGCATACGGAGGACCTGGAACCGCTGCCCCCAACCGGGATACAGGGTCTCGTCGAACCAAACATCGGTCACGGCATGCCTCCCCTCCGGCAAACAAACAGCGCGGCCCGTCCCGGAGTTCGCCCCGGGTCAGGCCGCGCTGAGTTGTGCCAGGGTTTAAGCGACGCGGCCGCGCCGCTGCTCGTCGAGGTCCACCCGATCCGGATGGAACGCAGCCCGCAACACGGGAACCGCGTCATGCGGGTCGCAGGCGCCACACATGAAGATGTCGACCGCAGCAAAGCTGCGCTCGGGCCAGGTGTGGATGGAAATATGGCTTTCGGCCAACACGACCACGCCCGACACCCCGCCATTCGGGGTGAAGTGGTGGAAGTGGCTGTGGAGGATCGTCGCCCCCGCCTTGACCGCCGCGGCGCGCAATGCCGTGTCGATCAGCGCGGGGTCCGCCAAGTTGGTGGCTCCCCAGAGATCCACGAGAAGATGCATCCCGGCATACTTCATGCCGTTCTTCTCAACGAAGTAATCCTTTTCGTCCCCGCCGTCATAGGACGGAAAGCTTGCAATCGTCGTCTGGTTTTCGCTCGGAAGTTCCGAGACCATCCCCAGTTGAGCAAGTGCGTTCATCACGTACCCCCAAACCAGTAGATAGCCTGTTGGACGGGATCGTCCCCTTGGGCCAAGAGCGGACGGAGATAGGGCCTATGGGGGATTTCCGCAAGCGAATTCAGGCCATGTCATCCATCCAGAAACGCAGACCCGCCCCTCGTTTTAAGATCATTTCGCATTTTGGGTGGACAGGCCGCGCAGGCGGTCCGGCAGGGTGCGGGCCAGGGCAAGCTCCGACGCCGCGCGCGGCAGGTCGGAGGGCGATTGCAGTGGCGCCGCGGTGAGCACGCGGAACAGGTCGGCGCGCGGCCCGGCCAGCCGCGCCCCGTAACGGCGCGAGAGGTCGGC
>CAHJXG010000210.1 GCA_903644035.1 Rhodospirillales bacterium | reverse complement strand
TCGGCGACGCCAGCGAGCGCGGCCGGGTCGCGGGCGGCGTGGGCGTGGCGGAGCAGGATGGCGTCGGCGCGGCCCGAGCCGTGGCGCAGCACGTCGCCGAGCCAGGCGAGCAGGTCGGTTTCGTTCCGGACATCCCCGGCCTCCACCGCCCATTCCAGAGCGTGGGAGTAGGCGTAGGCGCCGGTCGGAAAGGCCGGCGACAGCCAGGTCAGCAGCTTCGTGAGGTCAGTGGTCATGCGGGTGGGCGTGGCCGTCCTCGTCGTCGTGGGAATGCGCGTGGCCGCCCGCGTAGGCGCCGCCCTCCGGATCGAACGGCGCCTCGATGTCCAAGACATGGCCGCCGAGCGTGCGCACCATGTCGGCGATCACGTGGTCGCGCCGGATGCGGAGATGGCTGCCCAGCAGTTGGACGGGGAGGTGCCGGTTGCCGAGGTGCCAGGCGATGCGGACCAGGGCGGCGTCGTCGTGGGCGTGGATGTCGAGCAGCGGTTCCGGCTGGGCCTGCACCAGGACGACGCCGCCGCCGTCCAGCAGCAGGCCGTCGCCGTGGCGGAGGCGGGCCGCTTGCGGCAGGTCCAGCAGGAGGTCGTGCCCGGCCTCGGTGCGCAGCACGATGCGGCGGCGGTGGCGGCGGTCGAAGTCGATCCGGACCTGGTCGTGCTTGCGCGCGGGGTCCCAGGTTCCACTCGGCAGAAGCTGTGCCGACCGCATCATCGGTCTGCCGACAGCAGAAGCGGCGGCTGGCCATCCAAGGCCGGCGCGGGTTCGTTGGTGGGCGACACGGCTACGAAGACGCGCTTCGCGATCTCACCGACCGCCCTGGTGCTGAGGGCATCGACCGTGCCGCCCACCAGGCCGCCCAAGACGGGCACGAACTTCGTCAGGCTGACGACGCCCTGGGTTCCCGCCGTCGCCAGCAGACGGGACCCTATGGCTTGGTTGATCCGGGTGACGACAGCGCCGGCGACCTGGCCGATGGCCCTTTGCCCCACCCTGATGCCGGCCTCCTTGAGGATGTCGAGCGCCGCGTTTCCGGTGAGGCAGGCAAGCGCAAGGGTGCGTGCCTCTGGACCATGGAGGTCGTAGCCCCGTGCCGACGCGATCTCTGCGATCAGCCGCAGCTGCAATGCCGCGACGCCCAGCAGGTTCGCCGGCAGGGTGATGGGAAGCGTCAAGGCGCCGCCCACGTTCGTGACGAAGCCAGCCGTCCCGGCCAGGGTGCAGTAATATGCGATCCGGCGATCAATCTCGGCGTTGGACCGCAGCGTCTTGGCGGTCTCAACGGTCTCCTGGGAGCCGGAGACCTGATCGTACAGCCAGTTCAACGCCCCGATCAGTGCTGCCTGCGCTTTGTTCTTGACGCCATTCGCCCCGACTGGCTCGGTCATTGCTGATCTCGATCAAAATAGGAAGTACCGCTGCGCCATCGGCAGCACGACTGCCGGCTCGCACGTCAGCAGCACGCCGTCCGCCCGCACCTCGTAGGTCTCCGGATCGACCTCGATCACCGGCGTCGCGTCGTTGTGGATCATGCTGCGCTTGCCGATCTGCCCGCGGGTGTCACGCACGGCCGACAGGCGCCGGGTGAGGCCGAGGCGCTGGCCGATGCCGTCGTCGAGCGCCGCCTGCGACACGAAGGTGACGCAGCTTGCCGCCAGCGCCGTTCCGAACTGCCCGAACATCGGGCGGTAGTGCACCGGCTGCGGCGTCGGGATGCTGGCGTTCGGGTCGCCCATCGGCGCGCAGGCGATGGTGCCGGCCTTCAGCACCAGGTCGGGCTTCACCCCGAAGAACATCGGCGACCACAGCACGAGGTCGGCGAGCTTGCCCGGCTCCACCGAGCCGACCTCGTGCGACAGGCCCTGCGCGATGGCCGGGTTGATGGTGTACTTGGCGACGTAGCGCTTGATCCGCGCGTTGTCCGCGCGGCCATCGCCCGGCAGGGAGCCGCGCTGCTGCTTCATCTTGTGCGCGGTCTGCCAGGTGCGGATCGCCACCTCGCCGACGCGCCCCATCGCCTGGCTGTCGGACGAGATCATGCTGAGCGCGCCCAGGTCGTGCAGGATGTCCTCGGCGGCGATGGTCTCGCGCCGGATGCGGCTCTCGGCGAAGGCCACGTCCTCGGGGATGGCGGGGTCGAGGTGATGGCAGACCATGAGCATGTCGAGATGCTCGTCGAGCGTGTTGGCGGTGTAGGGCCGGGTCGGGTTGGTGCTGCTGGGCAGGACGTTGGGCAGGCCCGCCACGCGGATGATGTCGGGCGCGTGGCCGCCGCCGGCGCCCTCCGTGTGGAAGGCGTGGATGGTGCGGCCCTGGAACGCCGCGATGGTGTCCTCGACGAAGCCGCTTTCGTTCAGCGTGTCCGTGTGGATCATCACCTGCACGTCGAAGCGGTCGGCGACCGAGAGCGCGCAGTCGATGCTGGCGGGCGTCGTGCCCCAGTCCTCGTGCAGCTTGAGGCTGCTGGCGCCTGCGCGGATCATCTCCTCCAGCGCCGCCGGGCGGGAGGCGTTACCCTTGCCGGCGAAGGCGAGGTTGACCGGCAGGCCCTCGGCGGCCTGCAGCATCCGGGCGAGGTGCCAGGGGCCGGGCGTGCAGGTGGTGGCGCTGGTGCCGGTGGCAGGCCCGGTGCCGCCGCCGACCAGGGTGGTGATGCCCGATGCCAAGGCCTCCTCGACCTGCTGCGGGCAGATGAAGTGAATGTGGCTGTCGATGCCCCCGGCGGTGAGGATCTTGCCCTCGCCGGCGATGACCTCGGTGCCGGGTCCGATGACGATGGTGACGCCCGGCTGCACGTCGGGGTTGCCGGCCTTGCCGATGGCGTGGATGCGGCCGTCGAGGATCGCGACATCGGCCTTGACGATGCCCCAATGGTCCAGGATCAGCGCGTTGGTGATGACCGTGTCGACGGCGCCCTCCGCCTGCGACGCCTGGGATTGGCCCATGCCGTCGCGGATCACCTTGCCGCCGCCGAACTTCACCTCCTCGCCATAGGTGGTGAGGTCGCGTTCGACCTCGGCGAACAGGTCGGTGTCGGCCAGGCGCACGCGGTCGCCGACCGTGGGGCCGTACATGTCGGCATAGGCGCGGCGGGGGATGCGGGTCATAGCGGGCCCATGATGTCGCCGCGGAAACCTTGGACGATGCGGGCGCCGCGATACGGGATGAGCGTGACCTCGCGGGACTGGCCGGGCTCGAACCGCACGGCGGTGCCGGCGGCGATGTCGAGCCGCTGGCCGCGGGCCTGCGCGCGGTCGAACTGGAGCGCCGCGTTGGCCTCGGCGAAGTGGTAATGGCTGCCGACCTGGATCGGGCGGTCGCCGGTGTTGGCGACGGCGAGCACCGTGCGCGGCAGCCCGGCGTTCAGCTCGATGTCGCCGTCCTCCGTCAGGACCTCGCCGGGGATCATCGGCCCGCCTGTCATCGGCCCGCCTGTCATCGAATCGGCTCGTGCACGGTGACGAGCTTGGTGCCGTCGGGGAAGGTCGCCTCCACCTGGATGTCAGCGATCATCTCGGCGATGCCCTCCATCACCTGGTCGCGGGTCAGCACGCCGGCACCGGCCTCCATGAGGTCGGCGACGCTGCGGCCGTCGCGGGCGCCCTCCACCACGAAGTCGGAGATCAGCGCGATGGCCTCCGGGTGGTTCAGCTTGACGCCGCGCTCCAGCCGGCGCCGGGCGACGCCCGCCGCCATGGCGATCAGCAGCTTGTCCTTTTCGCGAGGGGTCAGGTGCATCGGCGCTCCTCAAGCACTCGGGTTTGGGCGAGGCCGGCCCGGGGAACGGGTCCCCGTCCGCCATGGCATGTCAGCACGCGGGCTGCCGCCAGCGATAGAGGATATCCGGCTCGCGCTCCTCATTGCGGCTGCCGTCGGTCTCCTGCAGCGCGACGAAGCCGCGCCGCTCGTAGAAGCGCCGGGCCGGCGCGTTCCGTTGGAACGTCCACAGATGCAGCTCCGGGAAGGCCCTCTGGGCGATGTCCAACAAGGCCCCGCCCACGCCCCGGCGCTGCCGGGCCGGCAGCACGTAGAACTGCTCGACCCACCCGTCACCGAACGCGATGAAGCCGATCAGCCCGTCATCGCCGGCCCCCCAGACATCGCAGGACGGGAACACCTGATCCCGGAAATAGGCGCGGTCCTCGGACGGCGTATGCAGCCCGGCCAGCCACGGCACGCGCTCATCGAACGACGCCCTGTGCACGAGGGCGACCTGGTCCATCTCGTCCCGTGACAAGCGCCGCACCGAGACCGGAGCCGGCCCGCCCGGGGCCATGGCGGCCAGCAGCTTGTCCTCGTTGCGGGGCGGCAGCGGCATCTCCGGTCCTCAGCACAGCCAGACGCGCGGCAGCGGGCGGGCGGCGCGCAACGCCGCCAATCCTGCCACGACGGCGGCGCGGAGGCACGCGCCATCTGCCGCCACGACGCGGGCGACCAGCAACCCGTCCCAGGCGGACGCCCCGGCGTCGTATCCGGCCAACGCCTCGCGCAGCGCGTCGAGCCTGCTCTCCGCATCGGGCGCCGCGTGGGTCAAGGTGGCGACCCCGCGGGCCGCGCCGCCCGTGGCCCGGCGGTTCAGCAGGGACTGCACCGGCCCGTCAAGGCGGATCGCGTCGTGCAGCAGCAGGCGCCCGTCGCGGCGCACCTCGACCAGGTCCCGCACGGAGGCGTCATGCACTGCCTCGCCCATGGCCGTGCGTCCGAACACGAGCTGCTCGACGCCCAGGAACCAGGCATCTCCGGCCAGGTCCACCGACAGGCGGCGCCGGACGGCGCAGCGGTCGAACAGGATGCTCTCCTGCGGCAGCCACTCCAAAGCCGCGCCCGGCGCAACATGCAGCGTGGTTGAGACCCGGGCCGGCGCGGTGCCGGGCAAAGCGCGGTAGAAGCGTTCCGCCGCCTGCGACGCCACCGTCGCCCGCGTGCCGGGACCGGCCGCGACCGTGGCGTCCAGGGTGTCGCCGCCGGCCACCCCGCCGGAGCTGTTGAGGGTGATGGCGCCGGCCCATGCGCCGTGTTCCCTGCGCGGGAAACGTGCCTTGAGGCAGCCCTCCTGGCGCAGCCCGTCCAGCACGGTATCGGCGCCGCGGCGCTTGAACGACAGGCGGAGCGTGCCCTGGGCGCGCTGGTGCACGCCGGGCTGGGCGTCCATGGCGCGTGCTACCCGATCAGGGTTCTTAGTTTGGCGTGAACCTCCGCCAACTCGCCCGCGCTGACCCGGCCCTTGCGCCTGACCTGGCGTGCGCCCCAATCCTGGCTCTTGGCTTGATCCGCCAGCACCACGCTCGGCGGGCTGCCAGAGAGCGCCACCTCGAATGGGTAGCCTTTGATGCGCGTGGTCGTGGGACAGCAGATCATCATGCCAGACAGCCTGTTGTAGCTGGCCGGGCTGAGCACCACGGCGGGCCGATGTCCGGCCTGCTCACGCCCAGCTTGCGGGTCGAATTGCAGCCAAACGATATCCCCGGCCTCCGGCACAAGCCGCCATCACCAAACCTCTCGACCGACGGGCGGTCCCATATCGACCGCGTCGTGCCGATTTCTGTCGGTGATCCCGGCAAGCAGCGTTGCAAGGTCGTAAGCCGGTTCCTGGATCGGCTCGATGATGATCCGGCCTGCCTCCTCCCGCACATCCACCGGCTGATCCAAATGCAGCCGAGCGGCTTCCAGAACTGACGCTGGAATGCGGACCGAGGCGCTGTTGCCCCATTTCTTCACGATGACTCTCATGGCGCTCCCAGAACCGGCCGACGTCCTCTATGCTGTATCGACCTTGTCGATACAACGCCCGTCCTCAAACCGAAAGCCGCCGCCGCACCTCCGCCTCGTCCAGCGTGCCCGGCGCGCCGCTCAGCACGATGTCGCCGCGGTCCATCACCGCCAGCCGGTCGGCCAGCTCCCGCGCGAAGTCGTAGTACTGCTCGACCAGCAGGATCGCCATGCCGCCCCGGCTGCGCAGCAGGGCGATCACCCGGCCGATGTCCTTGATGATGCTCGGCTGGATGCCCTCGGTAGGCTCGTCGAGCACCAGCAGCCGGGGCCGCATCACCAGCGCCCGGGCGATGGCGAGCTGCTGCTGCTGCCCGCCCGACAGGTCGCCGCCGCGGCGGCGCAGCATGGAGCGCAGGACCGGGAACAGGTCGAAGATCTCGTCATCGACCCGGCGCTGCGCCCGGGGCAGCACGGCGAACCCGGTCTCCAGGTTCTCCCGCACCGTCAGCAGCGGGAAGATGTCGCGCCCCTGCGGCACCCAGGCGATGCCGCGCTGCGCCCGGGCGTAGGTCGGCAGCCGCGTGATGTCCGCGCCCTCCCACAGGATGCGCCCGCGCGTCACCGGATGCGCCCCGGTGATGGCGCGGAGCAGGCTGGTCTTGCCCACGCCGTTGCGGCCCAGCAGGCAGGTGACGGCGCCGGCCTGCACGCCGATGGACACGCCGCGCAGCGCGATGGCGGCACCGTAGTGCAGGTCCACCCCCTCCACCGCCAGCCGGCCCCCTGCCTCGACGTCCCCCGCTTCAGCGCCCAAGATAGACCTCGATCACCCTTGGGTCCCCGCTCACGTGGTCGATGGTGCCCTCGCTCAGCACGGACCCCTCGTGCAGCACCGTCACCTTGACGTCCAGCGCGCGGACGAACGCCATGTCGTGCTCCACCACGACGACGCTGCGGGTGCGGTTGATCTCACGCAGCAGCTCGGCGGTCTGCTCCGTCTCCGCATCGGTCATGCCGGCCACGGGTTCGTCCACCAGCAGCAGGCGCGGGTCCTGCGCCAGGAGCATGCCGATCTCCAGCCACTGCTTCTGCCCGTGGCTGAGGTCCCCCGCCCGTCGGCCGCGATGCTCGCGCAGGCGCGTGGTGTCGAGGATGCCCTCGATGCGCGCCTGCTCCTCCGTCGTCTGCCGCGCGCCGAGCGCGAACCACGGGCGGCGGTCGCCCGAGAGCGCCAGCAGCAGGTTGTCCCCGACCGTGTGCATCTCGAACACGGTCGGCTTCTGGAACTTGCGCCCGATGCCGAGGCTCGCGATGGCCGGCTCGTCGAGCCGGGTGAGGTCGGTGCTGGCGGCATAGACGACACGGCCGGCGTCGGGCCGGGTCTTGCCGGTGATGACGTCCATCATCGTCGTCTTGCCCGCGCCGTTCGGCCCGATCACCGCCCGCATCTCGCCCGGCGCCAGCACGAGCGACAGGTTGTTCAGCGCCCGGAAGCCGTCGAAGCTGACGCTCACCCCGTCGAGGTAGAGCAGGGTGTCGGAAACCGGGCCGACGGCGGTCACGGCGTGGCCTCCCGCGACACGGCGCTTTCCTCGGACACGACGGGCGGCTTCGGCACGGGGGAACCTGGCCGCAGGCCCATGATGCCGCGCGGCAGGAACAGCGTCACCGCGATGAACAGCCCGCCCAGCGCGAACAGCCACAGCTCCGGCAGCTGTCCGGTGAAATAGGTCTTGGCGAGGTTGACCAGCACGGCGCCCAGGATCGCGCCGTGCAGCGTGCCGCGCCCGCCGACGGCCACCCAGATCACCGCCTCGATGGAGTTGGCGGGCGCGAACTCGCCGGGGTTGATGATGCCGACCTGCGGCACGTACAGCGCGCCGCCCAGCCCGGCCATCACGGCGGACAACGTCCAGACCACCAACTTGTAGCTCTCCGGCCGGTAGCCGAGGAACCGGGTGCGGCTCTCGCTGTCGCGCACCGCGATCAGCACCTTGCCGAAGCGCGACCGGGTGAGCCAGCGCGCCAGCAGATACAGCGCGCAGAGCAGCGCCGCCGTGACCAGCAGCAGCCCGGACCGCGTGCCGTCAGACGAGAGTGGCGCGCCCAGGATCTCCTTGAAGTCGGTCAGCCCGTTGTTGCCGCCGAACCCCATGTCGTTGCGGAAGAACGCCAGCAGCAGCGCGTAGGTCAGCGCCTGGGTGATGATGGACAGGTACACCCCCGTCACCCGGCTGCGGAAGGCGAGCCAGCCAAACACCAGCGCCAGCAGCCCCGGCACCAGCATCGCCATCAAAGCCGCGAAGGGGAACTGGCCGAAGCCGTACCAGTACCAGGGCAGCGACTGCCAGTTCAGGAACACCATGAAGTCCGGCAGCGCCGCGCCGTACTGGCCGCGCCCGGCGATCTGCAGCATGAGGTACATGCCCATCGCGTAGCCGCCGAGCGCGAAGAACGCGGCGTGGCCGAGGCTCAGGATGCCGGCGAAGCCCCAGACCAGATCGACCGCCAGCGCCAGGATGGCGAAGCACAGGTACTTGCCGACCAGCGACACGACGTAGGTCGGCACGTGCAGGGCGCTGCCCGCCGCCGTGCCCAGGTTCAGCCCGGCCAGCAGCAGCGCGCCGCCCAGCACCAGCAGCAGCGTCGCGGGCGTCGCGATCCCCCTCATGTGTCCTTGGCCCTCACGTCTCCACCGCCCGGCCTTTCAGCGGGAACATGCCGCGCGGCCGGCGCTGGATGAACAGGATCAGCAGCACCAGCACCACGATCTTGCCCAGCACCGCCCCGGCCACCGGCTCCAGGAACTTGTTCACGACGCCCAGCGTGAGCGCCCCCAGCGCCGTGCCCCACAGGTTGCCGACGCCGCCGAACACGACGACCATGAAGCTGTCGATGATGTAGCCCTGGCCGAGGTTGGGGCTGACGTTGTCGATCTGGCTCAGCGCCACCCCCGCTATGCCGGCGACGCCGGAGCCAAGGCCGAAGGTCAGCGCGTCGATGCCGCCGGTGCGGATGCCCATGGCCGCGGCCATGCGCCGGTTCTGCGTCACCGCCCGCATCCGCAGGCCGAGCGGCGTGAAGCGCAGCACCGCCATCAGCCCGAGCAGCACGGCGAGTGCAAAGACGATGATCGCCACCCGGTTGTAGGTCAGCGTCAACTGCCCGAACCGCCCAGCGCCGCTCATCCAGGCCGGCGTGCCGACCTCGCGATTGGACGGCCCGAAGATCGACCGCACCGCCTGCTGCAAGACGAGCGACAGGCCGAAGGTGGCGAGCAGCGTCTCAAGCGGCCGGCCATACAGGAACCGGATCAGGCCGCGCTCGATCAGGACGCCGAGGCCGCCGGACACTAGGAAGGCGAGCGGCACCGCGATGAACAGGCTGGCGCCGAACAGGCCCGGCGCATGGGCGCGGATGGCCTCCTGCACCACGAAGGTCACATAGGCGCCGATCATCACCATCTCGCCATGCGCCATGTTGATGACGCCCATGACGCCGAAGGTGATGGCAAGCCCGGCCGCCGCCAGCAGAAGCACGGAGCCGAGGCTGAGGCCGTAGAACGCGCCCTGCGCCAAGCCCCAGAGCTGCAGGGCGCGGTCGATGCCGGCCACCCCCTCCGCCGCGGCGACGGCCACGGCGGGGGAGGGGGCGGGCAGCGAGGCCAGCACCCCGCGGGCGTCCAGGTCGCCGC
>CAHJXG010000209.1 GCA_903644035.1 Rhodospirillales bacterium | reverse complement strand
GATGGACGTGTATGCGGCGCGGGTGGAGCGGATCACCGCGCCGGGCCTGCTGTGCCGCGCGGACGCGTTGGAGGGGGAGGCGCTGCCGACCGCGATGCGCCGCTGCATTCAGGTGGCGATGCGGGGAGACGAGGCTCAGTGGTCGTAGGCGACCAGCGACTCAAACGGCACGTCCACCCGCGCCCGCCCGCCCAGGAACGTCAGCTCGATGAGCGCCGCTGCCGCCGGGACCTCGGCGCCGACCCGGCGCAGCAGGGCGATGCCGGCCGCCATGGTGCCGCCAGTCGCCAGCAGGTCGTCCACCACCACCACCCGCGCGCCGGCGGGCACGGCGTCCGCCTGGATCTCGATCCGGTCCGTGCCGTATTCCAGGTCGTAGTCCAGCCCCACGACCGCGCCCGGCAGTTTGCCGCGCTTGCGCAGCATGACGAAGCCGCAGCCGAGCTTCAGCGCCAGGGGCGCGGCCAGCAGGAAGCCGCGGGATTCGACGCCGGCCAGCAGATGCGGCTGGTGCCCGCGCACGATGTTGGCCAGCCGCCCCATGGCGACCTGCCACGCATCAGGATGCCGCAGCAGGGTGGAGATGTCGTAGAACAGGATGCCCGGCTTCGGGAAGTCGGGGACGCCGCGGATGTGGTCCTTGAGGTCCATAGCTGTTGCCCTGATGAGGTGGGGGAATGGGTCCGGGCGGCTGTACCGCTTCCGGCCCATTGCGGCAACCGATGCGCTGCTCTAGGCAGCGTGCATGTCGAGGCCCGCCATCGCCACCATCGCCGGAGTGCTGTTCATCGTGGCCTATGTGGTAGCCGCGATCACGCTGCCCGACCTCGCGCCGCGGCTGCACTGGACGCTTGAGGCGGTCTACTGGTGCGTGGCCGGCATCGTCTGGGTGTTCCCGGTGCGCTGGCTGATGCTGTGGTCGGTGCACAAGCGGTAGGGGGCGGAGCGCTTTCACGGCGCTGTCATCTTATGGCAACATGGTTGCAACGCAGGGCGGCTAGGTCGGCCGCATCTGCACATCCGGGGGACCTGTCCATGAAGCGACGCACTCTGATCGCCGGCGCCGCGGCGCTCGGCCTCGCCTCCCGCGCCCAGGCGCAGACGCCGGGCGCGCGCACGCGCGTCGTGTTCTGGCACGCGATGAACGGGGCGCTGAACGACGAGGTGAACCGCATCTGCGCCGAGTTCAACGCGGCGCAGGCCGCGACCGAGGTCGTGCCGGTGTACAAGGGCACCTATCCGGAGACGCTGACCGCCGCCATCGCCGCCTGGCGCGCGGGCCAGGCGCCGCATCTGGTGCAGATGTACGAGGTCGGCACCGGCTCCATGCTGGCGGCCGGCCCGGCGGTCAAGCAGACCTGGCAGCTGATCCAGGAGAGCGGCGTCGCCATCGACCCCAACGCCTATATCGGCGCGGTGCGCGGCTACTACAGCCTGCCCGACGGGCGGCTCGCCTCCATGCCGTTCAACTCCAGCACGTCGGTCATGTGGCTCAACGTGGACGCGATGGAGCGCGCCGGGCTGGACCCCGCGAAGCCGCCGGCGACGTGGCCCGAGGTGGTCGCGGCGGCGCAGGCGGTCCGTGCGAAGTCCGCGGCGCCCACGGCCTGCACCAGCGCCTGGTTCCCGTGGATCCAGCTCGAGCAGTTCGCTGCCATGCACGACCTGCCCTATGCGACCAAGGCGAACGGGTTCGAGGGGCTGGACACGGCGCTCCTGGTCAACGCGCCGCCCTTCGTCAAGCAGCTGGACCGGCTCCTGGCCATGGCGAAGGACGGCACCTTCCGCTACGGCGGCCGGGACAACGCGGCCGACCCGCTGTTCACCTCGGGCGAGACCGCCATCAGCTTCAACTCGTCGGGATCGCGCGGTGACATCGCGAAGACCGCGAAGTTCCGCTGGATGGAAGCGCCGCTGCCGTACGACCCGGAGCTGACGACTGCGCCGATCAACTCGATCATCGGCGGCGCGAGCTTGTGGACCATGACGGCGCCGGGCCGGACGTCCGCGGAGTACAAGGGCGTGGCCCAGTTCCTCGCCCACATCGCCCAGCCCGCGCAGGATGCGCTGTGGCACCAGAACACCGGCTACGTGCCGGTGACGCTGGCGGGCTTCGAGGAAAGCAAGCGGCAGGGCTACTACGGCAAGAACCCCGGCGCCGACGTGCCGATCCAGCAGCTGACCCGCGGCACGGTGACGCCGAACAGCCGCGGCTTCCGGCTCGGCCGGATGCCGGAGCTGCGCAGCATCGCCTATGAGGAGGTCGAGCGCGCGCTGCAGGGCCAGCAGGGCGCGCAGGCGGCGCTCGACAACGTCGTGGGCCGCGGCAACCGCGTGCTGCGGGAGTTCGAGCGCGCGAACCGCGCCTGACCGGCTCATCCCATGGAACGCCGGACGATCTTCCCCGGGCGGCTGCTGCCGATCCTGCTGGCGGCGCCGCAGCTCCTGCTGACCGCCGTGTTCTTCCTGTGGCCGGCAGGGCAGGCGGCCTGGTTCAGCACCGCCCGGCAGGACGCCTTCGGCCTCAGGTCCGAGTTCGTCGGCTTCGAGAATTTCTCCGACCTGCTGACCGACCCGCTGTACCGGGAGAGCGTCGGGCGGACCGCCTTGTTCTGCGCGCTGGTCGCGGCGCTCAGCATGGGGGTGGCGCTGCTGCTCGCGGTGTTCGCCGACCGGGAGATCCGCGGGCGCGCCGCGTACCGCACCCTGCTGATCTGGCCCTATGCCATCGCGCCCGCGGTCGCGGCGGTGCTGTGGATCCTGGTGCTGCACCCCCAGGTCGGCCTCGTGGGCCGCTGGCTGAACCGGCACGGCGTCGCCTGGGACTACCGGCTGCGGGACGCCCAGGCGATGAGCGTCGTGGTGCTGGCGAGCGCCTGGAAGCAGGTGAGCTACGACTTCATCTTCTTCCTGGCGGGATTGCAGGCCATCCCGCGCACGGTAACGGAGGCCGCGCGCATGGACGGCGCCCGCGGCTGGCGCCGCTTCCGCACCATCACCCTGCCGCTGCTGGCGCCCACGGTGCTGTTCCTGCTGGTGGTGAACCTGGTGTACGCCGCCTTCGACACCTTCGGCACCATCCAGGCGCTCACCGGCGGCGGACCCGGCAAGGCCACCGAGACGCTGGTGGTCAAGGTCTATCGCGACGGCGTGGTGAACCTCGACCTCGGCTCAAGCTCGGCGCAGTCCGTGCTGCTGATGGGGGGCGTGATCGTGCTGACGATGCTGCAGTTCCGCTTCCTCGGGCGGCGCCGTGCGGACTGACTGGCTGGCGCACTCGGTGCTGTGCGCGGGCGTGCTGCTGTTCGCGCTGCCGGTCTGGCTGGTGCTCGCGGGATCGACGCAGCCGGCGGACGCCATCGCGCGGGGCGAGCTGTCGCTGGTGCCGGACCTGCGGGGCCTCGGCATCTACGCCGACGTGCTGCGCGCCGGCGGCCCCGGGGTCACGCCGCTGTGGCGGATGCTGCTGGTCAGCTTCGGCATGGCGCTGGCGATCGCGTTGGGGAAGATCGTCATCTCGGTGCTGTCGGCCTACGCCGTCGCCTTCTTCCGCTGGCCCGGCCGGACCCTGGCGTTCTGGGTCATCTTCCTGACGCTCATGCTGCCGGTCGAGGTGCGGATCATCCCGACCTACTCGGTGATGGCGGGCCTGGGCCTCATCAACAGCTTCACCGGGCTGACCCTGCCGCTGATCGCCTCGGCCACCGCGACGCTGCTGTTCCGCCAGGTGTTCCTGGCGGTGCCGGACGAACTGGTCGAGGCCGCGCGCATGGACGGCGCCGGGCCGCTGCGCTTCCTGCGCGACATCCTGCTGCCGGTGTCCGCCCCGAACCTCGCGGCGCTGTTCGTCATCCTGTTCGTCTACGGCTGGAACCAGTATCTCTGGCCGCTGCTGGTCGCCACCGACCCGCGGCTCGACACGGTGGTGATCGGCATCGTCAAGATGATCGGCTCGGAGGCGCAGACCGAGTGGAACCGCGTGATGGCCGCCGCCGTGCTGGCGCTTCTGCCGCCCGTCGCGGTGGTGCTGCTGATGCAGCGATGGTTCGTCAAGGGCCTGGCGGAAGGGGACAAGTAGGTGGCGACGCTCGAGCTGCACGGGGTCGAGAAGCGGTTCGGGCCTGCCTCCATCCTCGCCGGCATCGACCTGGCGCTTGCCGACGGCGAGATGCTGGTGATCGTCGGCGCCAGCGGCTGCGGCAAGAGCACGCTGCTGCGGCTGGTCGCTGGCCTCGAGACGCCGAGCGCCGGGCGGATCGTGCTGGACCAGCGCGACATCACCCAGCTCGACCCGGCGGCGCGCGACATCGCCATGGTGTTCCAGAACTACGCGCTCTACCCGCACATGTCGGTGTTCGACAACATGGCCTACGCGCTGCGCATCCGCGGCCTGTCGCGCAACGAGATTGCCGCGCAGGTGCAGGCCACGGCGGAGCTGCTCGGCATCGGCGCGTTGCTGGCCCGCAAGCCGCGGCAGCTTTCGGGCGGGCAGCGGCAGCGTGTGGCGATGGGCCGGGCCATCGTGCGCAGCCCCAAGCTGTTCCTGTTCGACGAGCCGCTGTCGAACCTCGACGCCAAGCTCCGGGTGCAGATGCGGGCGGAGATCCGAAGGCTGCAGCGCCGGCTCGGCGTGACCAGCCTGTATGTCACGCATGACCAGGTGGAGGCGATGACCCTCGGCGACCGGCTGCTGGTGCTGGAAGGTGGGCGGGCGGCACAGCTTGCGACGCCCATGGAGGTGTTCGCGCGCCCGGCCACCGTCTATGTCGCGGGTTTCATCGGCGCGCCGGCGATGAACTTCCTGCCGGCGGCGCTGCTGCCGGGCGGCGCGGTCCAGCTCTCGGGCGGCCAGGTGGTCGCCGTTCCCGGCGCCGTGGGGTCCCCGGGCGCGGTGACGCTCGGCGTCCGGCCGGAGCACGTCTCGCTCGCGGATGGCGGCATCCCGCTCGCGGTCGAGCTGGTGGAGCCGTTGGGGTCGGAGACGCTGGTGCATGGCCGCATGGCGGACGGGACGGCGCTGCTGGCGAAGCTGCCGGGCGCGGCCCCGGTCGGGGACCAGGTCGCGGTCGCCTTGGCACCCGACGCGCTGCATCTGTTCGACGCGGCGAGCGGGCGGCGGCTGTAGGAGGATTGGTCGGGGCGAGAGGATTCGAACCTCCGGCCTCTTGCTCCCGAAGCAAGCGTACTACCAGGCTGTACTACGCCCCGACTGAGCGGCGCATATAGACCGGGCGTCGTGCGGGAGCAAGGCGCTAAACGCGGTCCGGCCGCCCGGCGCCGGGCGAGGTGAGGGCGGCAAGGCGTCTCAGCACGGTGTCCACGTCCGGCAGCACCTCGAACAGCTCCAGGCACTCAGGCCCGGCGAAGCCCTGATCCACCGCCGCCCGGATGCTGGCAAGCAGCGGCTGCGCCCAGCCGGCGACGTCGCAGACCAGGATCGGCTTGTCATGCAGCGCCAGCTGCCGCCAGGTGGTGATCTCGAAGGTCTCGTCGAAGGTGCCGAGTCCACCGGGCATGGTGACGAAGGCGTCGGCGGCGTCGAACAGGCGACGCTTGCGGTCGTGCATCGTGTCGGTCACCACCATCTCGCCGACGCCGGCATGCGCCACCTCGCGCCGCTGCAGGAACTCGGGGATGATGCCCAGCACCTCGCCGCCTGCGGCGAGCGCGGCGTCGGCCACCACGCCCATTAGCCCGACGCCGCCGCCGCCGTACACGAGCCTGAGGCCCGCC
>CAHJXG010000208.1 GCA_903644035.1 Rhodospirillales bacterium | reverse complement strand
CCCGGCTCGTGGTCGCCCGCGCCGCCGCCCTGGCCGAGCGCCATGCCCTTCGATTTCGGCTCGGCCCGCTCGGGAAGCTGGTTGGTGACGGCGATCACCTCGATGCGACCGCCGGGGTCCACGCCGAACTCGATCTTGTTGATCGTGGCGTTCAGCCGCTCGTCGTGCGAGCGCAGCGCGTTCAGGATCTGCCAGACGACGCGGTACTTCTCGTTGTCGTCAAGCGCCTGCTCCGGCTCCACCCCGGCCGGCACGCCGACCGGCAGGATGACGTAGCCCATCCGCTTGCCTTCGGCCCGCCGCATGACGCGGCCGACCGCCTGCACCACGTCGATCTGCGACTTGCGCGGGTGCAGGAACATGATCGCGTCGAGCGCCGGCACGTCCACCCCTTCGGAGAGGCAGCGCGCGTTGGTGAGGATGCGGCACTCGTCGGCGCGGCCCGTGTCCTCCTTGAGCCAGGACAGCAGGGCGTCACGCGACTTGGCGTTGAACCCGCCGTCCACATGCCGGACCCCGCACTCCAGCGGGGGCAGCGCGTCGGCGCCGGCCTCCCCCTCCACCGCCGCGCGCCACTCCTCCGCGACCCCGGCGAACTCGTCCTCCACCAGCTTGGAGGCGGCGATGCTCTTGGCGAAGGCGATGGCCCGGCGCATCGGCTGAGGGTCGCCGGCGGCGTCGGCCGCGAAGTCCGATTTCAGCAGCGCCTTGTAGCAGCCGACGATTTTGGTGGCGTCGTCGAGGACAAGCTCGCTGTTCTCGTCGGAAAGGCGCCGCTGGACGCTGGCGCTGACGTCCGCCTCGTTCACGGCAAGGACGATAACCTTGTAGTCGGTCAGCAGCCCGTTCTCGACCGCCCAGCCGAAGTTGCGGGTGAACAGCGTCTCGCCGAACAGGGTGGGGTCGTCCATGGAGCAAGGCGCGGCGCCCTCGTCCTGCGCCACCTGCTGCACTGCCTCGCCGTACACCCGCGGCGTGGCCGTCATGTAGAGCCGCTTGCGCCCGGCCAGGAAAGCTTGGTCGTGAACCCTGACGAAGTTGCTCTCGTCCTCGCCGGCGAGGGTCACGCCTGTCGTGCGGTGTGCCTCGTCGCAGACGATCAGGTCGAACTCGGGCAGGCCGAACCGCTGCTGGGCGACGGAGATAGCCTGGATGGATTGGTAGGTGGAGAGCACCACCGTCATGCGCTTGGCGTCCGGCGCCTTCGCCTTGGCGGCGAGCTTCGCGGCGTCCGTGGTGGCGGGGATCTCCAAGTCGTGCACGTCGATGTCGGCGAGGTCGTCAGCCTTCCCCCGGCGCACGCCGACCTGGGCATCCGAGCACACGGCGAATGACCGGAGCGGGAGCTGGCTGTCGATGGACCACTCGCGCACCGTCTGCTGCATGAGCGCGAGCGAGGGGACCAAGAGGAGCACGCGCCCGCCCTTGCCCGCGAGATCCTCGGCGATCTTGAGGGCCGTGAACGTCTTGCCGGTGCCGCAGGCCATGATAAGCTTGCCACGGTCGGCCTTGGCGAGGCCGTCGCGGACGCACTGGATCGCCTCGCGCTGGTGCTGGCGCGGCTGTTTCTTCTCGTGCAGGCGGACCTTGCCGGTGCCAACGAACGCACCCCAGTCGATCCCGCTGTCGTCCAGGTCGGTGAGGCCGACGCGCAGCGTCTCCATCTGCTGGTCGCGCAGCGTCGTCTCGGCGTTGTCCGTCCAGTTGGCGCCAGTGGTGTCCACGAAGATGCGGCGAATGAAGGGGTCCCGGCCGGAGGCGGAGAAGAAGCCGTCGATGTGCTCGCGCCGGATGCGGTCGCCTTCCTTGTAGAACTTGCACTGCACGGCGCACCAGGCGTCGGAGGCGTCGGCGATCTGCGCCACCAAGTCGATCCCGGTGTCCCTCGCGTCCTCGCCCCGCTCCCGCGCCCAGTCCGCGAAGGTGAGCACGCGGCTGTAGAGGCCCTTCTGGGTGGGCGCGTGCTTCAGCCAAACCTGCGTCAGCCGCTCGAAGTAGGCGCCCTTCTCGCGCTCGGTGGCAGCGCCCGCGCGGTACCGGGCCAGCAGGTCGCGCAACGAGCAGGTCATCAAGGAGCTGACGCCCAGACCGCTTCCGTACTCTTGCCCCGGGTTGGCCTCCAATCGAACCGTGACCGAGGATGCTGGCCCAGCAGGGGGCTAGAGCCAGATTGGGAACGGTGGAGGAAGCCAAGGGAGGGGGCGCACATGATTGCTAAATCGTAACGACATGCGTGCTCATTGAATAGATGTTTTGGAAATGCAATTTTAGAGTTTCCGCGCGATCAGGCCCGGCGTTTCCGTGGCGGCCGGCTGTGCGTGCTTGTGCGCCGCCGCGCTTGCCTGCGCCGGTCCATGTACGCATTTTGGTTAGCGATAAAATCTGTTATCAAGAATGACGTGGCGGAACAAACAGCGAGGTTGGTATGGCGAGGGTGGCTCGCGGCAGCAGCGGCGCTACCTCCGATGAGCACGCGCATCGCATTTATCTGATCGAGGAGCTGTCGCTGACAGGCGAGCCGCAGTTGCCTGCTATCGTCAAGGTTGGCCGGGCCGGGCTTGATCCCGACAAGGCCCGCCGCGCCTGCGAGCGGGGGAATGCGCGCACGCTGGTCGTGCGATATTTCACCACCCCGCTTACCGTGGCAGAGGCCATGAAGGTGGAACACACGGTGCATCGCTGGCTACACACGCAGGCGTTTCAGCGGGAATGGTTCGGCTGTCCCACTGTCGCTTTTGCCCAGCAGGCGGTTGATCGCGCTCTCCACCATGTTCGCAATCCCGAGACCGGCAGGACTGAGCTTATGTGGCCGCCGACCGAGTCAACCGTGCCCCACTCGCCCATAGCCCGCACGATCGCGGCGCTGCGCGCCCGTCGCACGCAAGCATTAAAGCGGGGCGAGGTGGAGAAGGCATCGAGTTACGAGCAGCAGATCGACCGGCTGCAACGGCAAGGCCACGCGCGGCTTTGCCCCACGGACGCCGTAGCTCGATAAACCGGATCATCACATGCTGGTTGGCGTTCGGCAGGAACGGCGCGGAAGGGCCTCGTTGGAGCGACGCGGGCGCGTGTGACAGGGTGGCGCGACGGAAAGGACCACCATGGCAAACGAATCGGGCGCGGACGTTCTAAGGCTGACGGCGAAGATCGTCTCCGCTCATGTCGGCAAAAACCAAGTCGCGGTCGATGCGCTGCCGCCGCTGATCCAGTCCGTCCATCGCTCGTTGGCCACGGCCGGCACGGCCGAACCTGCAGCGGCGCCACTGACGCCGGCCGTGCCGATCCGCAGGTCGGTGTTCCCGGACCACATCGTTTGCCTGGAGGATGGGAAGAAGCTGAAGATGCTGCGGCGGCACCTGCAGGCCAGCTACGGAATGACACCTGAGCAATACCGGCAAAAATGGGGGTTGCCGGCCGACTATCCCATGGTGGCGCCGAACTACGCCAGACACCGCTCAAGCCTCGCCAAGCAGGCCGGCCTCGGCCGAAAGCCGGGACGCTCGGCGCCGGAACAGACCAACCCGAAGAAAGAAAGCAAGAAGGCGGACCACCCACCCGAGCCTCTGGTGACACGGGGCCGGGCACGACGCGCGCGTGGGTCCAAGGGCTAGAACGGTACAGGGAAGGATGTTGATCACCGTCGCGCCGCCGGTGCCGGATATGCTAGGCTCCGCCTAGCAGTGGCGAGGACAGTGGCATGGACGACATCCTGGGGCGGCCCCGCACGGCATCGGACGACGCGGGCGTGCCCCGCCACCTCGCGGACGCGCTGGACCGCAGCGCGGACGACTTGCGCCATGGCCGTGTCGAGGACGCCCGCGCCGCGCTGGCCAGGCTGGAGCGCAGGCTTGATGACCACCTCGCCCGCAAGCGGGCCACACCCGCCGAGGGCTGACCCGTCCGGCCCGTGATCCGGCAAACGCGCGCCGCGGCGGCGCAGATTGAAGCCTTGTTGGAGCACTTTCTCACCCGTGATCGCGACGCGGCCACACGCAACCTGCTGCGCGCCGTGAGGGAAGCCTTGGACCGGATCGAGGCGGACCCGGCGGTGGGGCGGCCACATCCGGGGCCGTATCCGGGGGTGGCACGCTGGGGCTACCGCTGGATCAGGGTGCGCCGCTACTGGTTCGGCTACGCCATGGCTCCGGACGGCCCGGTGCTGACCAACGTGATCTACGATGCCGCCGATTTGCCCGGCTGGGTGGAGGCCATGGGTGATGACGAGGCGCCCATCCCACGCCCGGATCAGTGATAAGCGCGCATCGTCGAGTTGGAAGGGCCGAGCACGACGCGCGCGCGGATCCAAAGGCTGAACTTCCGGCCGCCCCTCAACCGTGACGTCCGACGTGGCCAAGCCGCTGCGGTGCCTGGAAACATACGGCCGTTGATGACGCTGGGCGGCTTAGGCACTATAATTATATCGCAATGAAATGTCCTCCCTTCAGGGCCGAACGATGAGCTTCCAGAACACCCTCCTCTTTGCGATAGCTCTGGCACTCCCGCCAACCTTGGCAATCGCGGATACAGCTCGCTTTGACCGTACGTTTGGTCGCTGGTCCGTTTTCACCGCAACCGATGCCATGACGGACGAAGCTTGGTTCGGCGCCGTCGCACAATCTGGCAATGGCGACAGCATCCAATTGGAGTGCCATTCGAGGACACCGAAAACGGTAGGGATCTTGATCAAGACCAATAAGTTTCTGGGTTCTGGATTTCGAGAACTCATGTACAGAGTGGATTCCAAACCGGCTCAGTCAGAACATGCTTACTATGGCGATCAGCATGTTTCGTTGAGCCTCCCCAGTGAAACCCAGAAATTGATTTTAGCCATCTCTTCTGGTGAAAAACTTACTGTAAGATTCAATACTTACAAATTCAGTTCTATTGATATCTCCTTTGATATAGAGGGCGCTCAGGAAGCTACTGATGACCTTCAGGCCAAGTGCAAAAGCCTTTCCAATCACAATGCTGATGAGCGGCCTGCGTCGGCCTTGCCGGATCACCGGAGCAACGGCAACGCTGACAAGTCGAGCCCGCCCCCCGCCTCGGCACCAAATGGTCGGACGCTTGAGAGCAGCCTAGACAGGCTGCGTTCGCAGCAGTCGCAGAAGCAATCGCCGCATGGAAACACCCCTGGAAATTCAAGCGGCGAGGACAACGCGCTGCTCAGCGGCGAAGTACGCCGCGCCATAGGCGAGCGCCTGCGCGAATGCTGGACTGGCGACCGCAAGGCGGTGGATTTCGACAAACAGGCCGTTCGGCTGATCGTCACCACGGACCCGACTGGAACAATCCGGATGGCAGAGATTGCACCTTCAGACGCATCGCGCAATGGCGGTGGCGTATCGCGTGCCTTTGCCGAACGTGCCCGCCGGGCCGCACTCGACCCACAGTGTGCGCAACTGCCGCTCCCGGGGGCGTTGAAAGGGCAGAGTCGCACCTTTGAGATCACGATGCGCCCCTGACGAGGTTGTGCCACGAGGCGTTACGCAGTTCCGTCACCTTTATCAGGAAGATGTTGGAGCAGCTTGACGGCGCCTACGGCCAATATCGCCATCGCCTCCAAGATCTCGCGCAGCTTGCCCTTGGGCCGCGCATCAAACGGCAGCACGGCGCCGCCCGCGGTCGTGCAGACTTATGATGCGGAGGACTACGCCGCCTTGAGGGGACGACTACCCTCCTTCGGCCGGCGGCTTGCCTTGGTACTTCTGCGCCAGCCGGATCACCTTTTCCAGCTCGACGGCCGAACCGGCCTCGGCCTCAAGATCGCCTATCTTCACCTTCACCTTGCGTCCGCCGCGCGCGTTGAGCCAGACGACCGCGACGGCGGTTGCCCCGCCGATGGCGGCGGGCGCCACGGCGCCCAGGAACTCAGGCAAGGGACCGGCAAAGATGCCGCCCATGCTCTTTCGCTCGTAGGCCCCCAAGAAGCCGCCGGGCATCAGGGCGGATGCGCCGCGCCGAACGGCGCGGCCAGGGAACGGGACATGCCGCCCAGCCGTCGCCGGTTCGTCCGGTGCGGGAATCAGGGTGAACCCATCCGGCATGTTGCTCATTCCTACAGCCCCACCCGCGCCGCGGCGTTGTCCACGAACAGCGATCCCCGCCGGATGTAGCCCCGCAGCACGGGCAGCGACTTGTGCCGGGACTGGTTCTGGATGTGCGCTTCCGGCACGCCGGCGCGCGCCGCCGTCGTGATGAAGCCGGAGCGCAAGGAGTGCCCGGCATAGGCGGCGGGATCGTAGCCGGCCGAGGCGACGGCCGCCTTGACCGCGCGCGCCACGTCCCGGTCGGACAGGCGTTCGCCAAGCCTACCATGCCGGCTCACGCTGCGGAACACGGCCCCGGCCCCGATGCCGGCCGCCTCCAGCCAAGCCTGCACCGCCAGCACGGGGCAGGTCCGCTCCGAGGTCCCGGACGGGATGGCGATCTCGGCGCCCCGCCCCGCCGCGTCGGTCTTCGACCGCCGCAGCGTCAGGATCAGCCCCTCGGGGACGAAGGCGAGATCCGCCGCGTCCAGCGCCACGGCCTCCGACCGGCGCAGCGCCGCGGCGAAGCCGGCCAGCAGGAGGGC
>CAHJXG010000207.1 GCA_903644035.1 Rhodospirillales bacterium | reverse complement strand
GACGGCGCAAGACTTGGGGCCGCCAGGACCGCCTTTCTCACCTCAAGACGCATGCACCGGCCCTTATCTGCGGAACGCCGTTATAGCCAGGCCTTCGGGACGCCGCCAGCGTGCGGCGTGCTCGGCGCGGCAGGTTGCCGCCGGCGGCGAGCCGTATAGGATGCGGTGATGCTCCCGCCGCGCATCCGGACCCGCCCGACCGCCGCCCCCGCCACGACGCGGCGGGCGGCCTGACCACACCGATGGAGCCGGCCCCTCACGGCATCCCG
This sequence comes from Rhodospirillales bacterium, assembly GCA_903644035.1. Taxonomy (GTDB): domain Bacteria; phylum Pseudomonadota; class Alphaproteobacteria; order Acetobacterales; family Acetobacteraceae; genus CAHJXG01. Next base: position 3,903 of record CAHJXG010000207.1, on the reverse strand, counting down.
CACTTTGCGGTGGAGTTGGCGGCGCCCGACATCTCGTGGTGGCTGCCGGGCAACACGGGGGTGCGCGGGTTCACGACCTTCGGCTCCGCGCAGCCCGGCCCGCACATCGCGCTGATTGCCGTGCTGCATGGCAACGAGATCGCCGGCGCCGTCGTGCTCGACCGGCTCATGCGCCGCGGCCTCCATCCGGCGCGCGGCACGCTGACCCTCGGCTTCGCCAACCTCGCCGCCTTTGCCCGGTTCGACCCGGCGCAGCCCACGGCGTCGCGCTTCCTGGACGAGGACCTGAACCGCCTGTGGGACCCCGCCGTGCTGGACGGCCCGCGGCGCAGCGCCGAGCTGGACCGCGCCCGCGAGATGCGCCCGCTGATCGACACGGTGGACGTGCTGCTCGACCTCCATTCCATGCTGTGGCCGTCGGAGCCGCTGATCCTCAGCGGGCCGACCCCGCAGGGACGGCGGCTGGCCGCGGCGCTCGGCGTGCCGGAGCTTGTCGTGGCCGACAGCGGCCATGCCACGGGTCCGCGGCTGATCGACTACCCGCACTTCACGGCGCCGGGCCGGACCGCGGCGGCCTGCCTGGTGGAGGCTGGCCAGCATTGGCAGCCCTCGACGGTAGACACCAGCGCTGCCTGCGTCTCCGCCCTGCTGCGGCTTCACGGCTGCGTGGACGGGCCGGCCCCGGTGCCCAGCCCGCGCTGCGCCGAGGTCACGATGACCGTCACCGCCGCGACCGCCAGCTTCGCCTTCGTGCAGCCCTATCGCGGCGGCGAGGTGATCCCGCATCGCAACACGCTGATCGCGATGGACGGCGCCGCGGAGATCCGCACGCCGCACGACGACTGCCTGCTGGTCATGCCGAGCCTGCGCCCCAGCCGCGGCCACACCGCCGTGCGCCTGGCGCGCTTCGTCTAGCACCCGTGCGCCTGGCGCACGGCTTCTAGCGATGACGCCGGCCCGTCCTTATGTTGCAATGCAGCGAATGGAGGGACCGATGCCGCTGACCGAACCCGTGCCGCGTGAGCTGCTGCACCTGCGCGACATCGAGCTGCGCGGCTACCGGCGCGCCGACGGCCTGTTCGACATCGAGGCGACCCTGCAGGACACCAAGTCCTACGCCTTCAGCAACGCCGAGCGCGGCCAGATCGACCCGGGCGTTCCGCTGCACCGGATGCTGGCGCGCATGACGCTCACCGAGGAGATGGAGATCACCGCGTTCGAGGCGGTGACCGAGTTCGGCCCCTACGGGATCTGTCCCTCGGCCGCGCCCAACTTCGCGCGGCTCGCCGGGCTGACGGTCGGTCGCGGCTTCTTGAAGGCGGCCAACGAGCGCATCGGGGGGGTGCATGGCTGCACCCACCTGCGCGAGCTGCTGGGCCAGATGGGCACCGTCGCGTTCCAGACGCTCTATGCCGTCCGGGTCAAGCGCGAGACGGCGCCGAACGCCGTTGACACGGCGCAGGGGTCGGCGGCAGAGCCGGTGCGGAAGCCGATGCTGCTGGGCACCTGCAAGGCCTATGCGCCCGACAGCCCCGTCGTGGCGCGGCAGTGGCCGCAGTTCTACACCGGGGCCGCGATCAACCCCTGAGGGCAGCCTGCTCCTCCGGCGTGCGCAGCGTGAGCGCCAGCGCATGCAGGCCCCCGGAGAATTCCGTCGCCAGCGCCGCGTTCACCAGGCGATGCCGGGCGACGCGGCTCTGGCCGCTGAACCGGTCGGACACCACGAGGACGCTGTAGTGCGTCTCTCCGCCCGGCGCCGCCCCGACATGGCCGGCATGGAGGCTGCTGTCGTCGCGCACGTCCAGCAGGACCGGCGCGAGGGCGCTGGAAATCAAGGCGCGCATGCGCCCGGCGCGGTCGGGCTGGAGAGGGCTTGGGGCTGACATGAAAGATGGCTTAGCCCGGCCGGCGCAGGGAGGGAAGGACTTGCCGCCGCCGCAGTTGGCAGCACATAAAGCGGGATGACCCGATCCCCGCGACCACGGGCCTACACGCCCGACCCGGCCGCGCCGGGGCGCCCCTGCGACATGCCCGGCTGCCCCGAGGCCGGCGGCTTCCGCGCGCCCAAGTCCCGCACCACGCTGAATCAGTACTGGTGGTTCTGCCTGGAGCATGTGCGCGCCTACAATCTGGCCTGGGATTATTACAAGGGCATGTCGCCGGGCGAGATCGAGGCGCAGACCCGTTCCGACACTGGGTGGCAGCGACCGACCTGGCCGCTGGGCCGCCTAGGCGCCCAGGCTTTCGACGAGGCCATGCTGCGCGACCCGCTGCACATCCTGTCGGCTGGCCGGGTCCGCCGTGGCGCCGCGGCGGCGCCGAAGGCCGCCGTGCCGCCCGACCTGCGCGACCCCATGCAGGCGCTCGGCCTCGATTGGCCGGTCTCGATGGAGGCGTTGAAGGCGCGCTACAAGGAGCTGGCCAAGCGCCACCATCCCGACGCCAATGGCGGCGACCGTGCGTCGGAGGAGCGTCTGAAGACAATCAACCTTGCTTATGCCGCGGTGCGGCAGCATCTGACTGCCGAGCCCCGGATGGCCGCGACCGGGTAAGCTTTCGCAACCGCCCCGAACGGGGCTAGTCTCCTTCGCCCGCCTCGCTGCACCGCGGAGCACTGCACAGGACCCCAAGGCCTATGAACAACATCGCTGCACTCGCCGACGCCCGCTCCACCCCGACCTCGGCCATCAGTGTCCCCGACACGATGGTCAATGCGCGCCAGGCGTTCGGCATCGATGTCGATATGGACGTGCCCGCGTTCTCGATGGCGACCGAGCACGTTCCCGAGATCGACGGGGCCTACAAGTTCGACCGCGAGACCACGCTGGCGATCCTGGCCGGCTTCAGCGCCAACCGCCGCGTGCTGATCCAGGGCTACCACGGCACCGGCAAGAGCACCCACATCGAGCAGGTGGCGGCGCGGCTGAACTGGCCCTGCATCCGCGTCAACCTCGACAGCCACATCAGCCGCATCGACCTGATCGGCAAGGACGCCATCGTCCTCAAGGACGGCAAGCAGATCACCGAGTTCCGCGAGGGCATCCTGCCCTGGGCGCTGCAGCACGCCTGCGCGCTGGTGTTCGACGAGTACGACGCCGGGCGGCCGGACGTGATGTTCGTGATCCAGCGGGTGCTGGAGGTGGAGGGGCGGCTGACCCTGCTCGATCAGAACCGCGTGATCCGCCCGCATCAGAGCTTCCGGCTGTTCGCCACGGCGAACACCGTGGGCCTGGGCGACACGACCGGGCTGTATCACGGCACGCAGCAGATCAACCAGGGCCAGATGGACCGCTGGAACATCGTCGCCACGCTGAACTACCTGCCCCACGCGCAGGAGACGGGGATCGTGCTGGCCAAGATGGGCATCGACCCCGGCGACAAGGCCGCGAAGAAGCGGGTGGAGAGCATGGTGGCGCTCGCGGACCTGACCCGCGCCGGGTTCATCAACGGCGACATCTCGACAGTGATGAGCCCGCGGACGGTGATCACCTGGGCGGAGAACACGCGCATCTTCAAGGACGTCGGCTTCGCGTTCCGCCTGACCTTCCTCAACAAGTGCGACGAGGCCGAGCGCAGCACGGTCGCGGAATACTACCAGCGCTGCTTCAACGAGGAGCTGCCGACCGGCCTGCTGGCGCCGCGCAAGGGCCTGTGAGCGGCGCGCGATGAGCGGATCGAAAGAGAACTCGCGCACCGAGGATTTCAAGCGCGCCACCGCCGGCGCGCTGCGAGCAGTCGCGCAGGTGCCGGAGGTGCAGGTCGCCTTCCAGCCAGGGCCCAGCGGCCTGGTCGGCAAGCGCGCCCGCCTGCCGCTGCCGACGCGGGCCTTGCCGGCAACGGAGATGGCCAAGCTGCGCGGCGCCGCCGACAGCGTTGCGCTGCGCCTGCGCCACCATGACGACG
>CAHJXG010000206.1 GCA_903644035.1 Rhodospirillales bacterium | reverse complement strand
CAGGCGCGCCAGCGTCGATTGCCAGCCGAACGCCACGATCTCCACCGGCAGGCGCACCCCGCCCAGGCTCGGCACCAGCTTGCTCTCGTCCACGATGACCGTCATGCGCCGGCTGGCGGCGGCGACGATCTTCTCCCGCAACAGCGCCCCGCCCAGGCCCTTGATGAGGGCGAGCGTGCCGGTGTGCACCTCGTCCGCGCCGTCGATGGTGAGGTCGATGCGGGTATGCTCGGCGAAGCCCGCGAGCGGGATGCCCAGCCCCCTCGCCTGCTCCGCCGTGCGCTCCGACGTCGGGATGCCGACGACGCGCAACCCCCCCTGCACCCGCGCCCCCAGCGCCGCGACGGCGAGCGCGGCCGTGGAGCCGGTGCCCAGGCCCAGCACCATGCCGTCCTCCACCGCCGCCACTGCCGCCTCCGCCGCCTGTCGCTTGAGCGCGGCTTGGTCCAACAACTCCGTCACCGAGCGGCGCCCGGCAGCTGCGCGATGATCGCCTGCACGATCTCCTTGGGCCGCGGCGCCACGGAGACGACGATGGGGTGCTCGTCGGGCATGGGTTCCTCCAGCGCCGCGAACTGGCTGTCGACCAGGGTCGCCGGCATGTAGTGGTTCGTCCGGGCCGCCTGGCGCGCGGCGATCAGCTGCTTGTCGCCCTGCAGATACACCAGGCGCACGTCGGGGCGATCCCGCAACAGGACGTCGCGATAGGCGCGGCGCAGGGCCGAGCACGCGACCACGCCGTGCCGCCCGGTGGATCGTGTGGCGTCGACCCAGGCGGCGATGGCGGCGAGCCACGGCCAGCGGTCCGCGTCGTCCAGCGGCGTCCCGCCGTGCATCTTGGCGACGTTCTCCGGCGGATGGAAATCGTCGCCGTCCTCGTACTCCCAGCCGAGCCGCCCCGCCAGCAACGCGGCGATGGTCGTCTTGCCGGAACCGGAGACGCCCATGACGACGAGGACGGAGGGGGCGGGCGCGCTCATGCCGGGTACGATATCGCGCAGCGCGTGATGCTCCTAACCCGCCGCGGCCTGGTCGGCGAACCAGTGCAGCTCCCCCGTGGGGCGGTAGCGCGCCGCGGGCAGGTCGCCCGCACCCGACCGCACCTGGGCCAGCACGTCCCGCTTGTCCGCGCCCGCCACGAGGAAGGCGGCGAAGCGGCAGCTTTCCAGCGCCGGGTAGGTCAGCGTGATCCGCGTCGGCTCGCCCTTGGGCGTCACGGCGGCGGCCCAGGCCACGCGCTCCTTGAGCACCGGCGTGTCGGGAAACAGCGACGCCGTGTGGCCGTTGGTGCCCAATCCCATCAGAACGATGTCGAACAGCGGGCGAAGGGGATCAAGCGTCTGGCCGCCATGATGGGCTTGCAGCGTGATCTGGTATCGCGCGGCGGCGTCCTCGGCCGACATGCCCTCCGTCGGGATCGGGTGGATGTTGCCGGACGGCGCGCCCACCCGGCCCAGCATCGCCTCCATCGCCATGCGGTAGTTGCTGCGCCCGTCGTCATGCGGCACGAAACGCTCGTCGCCCCAGAACCAGTGCGTCCGGTCCCAGGGCACCTGGTCCACGAACGGCGGCGCCGCCAGGACCTGATACAGCAGCTTCGGCGTGGACCCGCCCGACAGCGCGACCGCCACCGGCCCGGGCCGCGCCTGCAGGATGCCCGTCATCCACGCCGCGGCGTGCGCGGCCAAGGCCGGGGCGTCGGCCAGCACGGCATCCATCAGCCGCGCCTCGTCAGGATAAGCTGGTCCACGGCCTGCGCCCAGCCATCGGCGTCGTTGGTCCCGGTGACCGCGGCGGCCCGGGCCTGCACCGCGGGCGACGCGTTGCCCATGGCCACCGCGAACCCGGCCACATCGAACATCGGCAAGTCGTTCTCCATGTCGCCCAGCACCGCCACCTCCGCCAGATCCACGCCCACATGCGCCGCCAGCATGCGGACGGCGTTGCCCTTGTTCGCCTCGCGGTGCGTCACGTCGAGGTAATAGGTCTGCGACCGCTTGGCGTTGGCCGTGGCTCCGAGCATCGCCTGCAGCTCCGTCTCCAGCCGGGCCAGCAGGGGAGCGTCGTCGGTCACGCCCACCAGCTTGCCGGCCTCGCCGATATAGGGGTCGAACCCCTCGACGATGCGCTCATGAAAGCGCACGGTATGGCGCTCGTGCGCGACATGCGGCCCATCCGGGTCCTGCGCCAGCCACTCCTCCGCGGTGAACAGCCAGGCGCTGACGTTGCTGCGGGCGAACAGCGCCAGCGCGGCCCGCGCGGCGTCCGGCGGCACGGCGTGCTGCTCGACCACGGTCCCGTCCGGCTGCATGATGGTGCCGCCGTTGAACCCGGCCAGCAGCCCCGCCAGCCCCAGCTCCTGGGCGATCCACAACATGCCGCGCGGCGGGCGGGCGCTGACAATGGCGAGCGGGATGCCGGCTGCCCGCAGCCGCGCGGCGGCCGCCACGGTGCCGGGCGCTAGCGACTTGTCGGTCTGCACCAGCGTGCCGTCCACGTCGGACACCACGAGGCGGACGGGGCGGCTCATGCGCCGAGCGCCAGCCAATGGCGGCCGTCCCGTTCCAGCAGCGCGTCTGCCGCCGCGGGGCCGGCCGATCCTGCGGCATAGGGCTGCGCCGTCGTGTGGCCGGCCCCGACCTCGTCAAGGATCGGCTGCACGACCTGCCAGCCGGCCTCGACGTTGTCCGCCCGCTGGAACAGCGTCGCGTCGCCGATCATGACGTCGTACAGCAGCGTCTCGTAGCCGGTGTTGGCCGGGGTGTTGAAGTAGTCGGCATAGCGGAAATCCATCGCCACCCGGCCGAGGTGGAGCGTGGGCCCCGGCACCTTCGCGCTGATGTTCAGCGTGATGCCCTCGCTCGGCTGCACGTGAATGACCATGGCGTTCGGCGTCAGCCTCTCGACCGGCGTGTCGCGGAACAGCGCATGGGGCGCCTGCTTGAAGTGCACGACGATCTCGGTGCGGCGCTGCGTCATGCGCTTGCCGGTCCGCACGTAGAACGGCACCCCGGCCCAGCGGAAGTTGTCAACCATGAGCCGCAGGGCGACGTAGGTCTCGGTCGTGCTGTCGGCGGCGACGTCAGGCTCCTCGCGATAGCCCGGCACGTCGCGATCCCCCAGGCGTCCCGCGCCGTACTGGCCGCGCACCACGTCCCGCGCCACGCTCGCGGCGTCCAGCGGCTTGATCGCCTGCAGCACCTTGGCCTTCTCGGTCCGCACCGCGTCGGCGTCGAAGCTGTTGGGCGGCTCCATCGCCGTCATGGCCAGCAGCTGGAACATATGGTTCGGCACCATGTCCCGCAGCGCGCCGGTGGCCTCGTAGAACGAGCCGCGCCGCTCGACCCCCACCGTCTCGGCGGCGGTGATCTGCACATGGTCGATGTAGTTGCGGTTCCACAGCGGCTCGAAGATGCCGTTGCTGAACCGCAGCGCCATGATGTTCTGCACCGTCTCCTTGCCCAGGAAATGGTCGATGCGATACACCTGACTTTCGCCCATCTTGTCGAGGATCAACTGGTTCAGCGCCTTGGCGCTGGCGAGGTCGTGGCCGAACGGCTTCTCGACCACCACGCGGCGGAACGCGCCCTCCGCCTCCTGCATCAGCCCGCCATCGGCCAGGCGAGTCAGCACGGGGCCGAAGAAGCGGGCGGCGACGGCCAGGTAGAACACGCAGCTGCCGGAAATCCGGCGCCTCAGCGCCTCGTAGGTTTCGGCGTCCCCCAGGTCGCCCACCTGATAGGACAGCCGGTCGCGCACCCAGCCCCAGTCAGGGCCGTCCAGCACGCCCGGATCGAACTCGCCGCCCGTGCTGGATGCGAAGCCCTGCATGGCTTCGGTCAGGTCGTTGCGGTAGGCGCTGTCGTCGCGGGCCACGCGATCGACGCCGATGACCTGGAAGCCGTCCTGCAGCAGCCCGGCCTGCCGCATGTTGTAGATCGACGGGATCAGCAGCCGCTTCGTCAGGTCCCCCGCCGCGCCGAAGATCACCAGCGTGCATGGCGGCGCCGGGTCGGCCGATGCAAGGTCGCCGGGACTGGACAAGACGGCGGAGACGTCCACGCCTCAGATTTCCCGCTCGTGTTCCTGCACCTTGACCTCGGCGGGCTTTAGCACCGGCTGCGGCATGACGCCCGGCGTCTTCGGCTCGACATGGCCGCCGAACCCCGCCCGCATCGCCGACAGCAGCTTGTTGGCGAAGCTGTGGTGCCGCCGGCTCTCGAAGCGCGCGAACAGGCTCGCGGTGATCACCGGCGCCGGCACCGACTCCTCGATGGCCGCCTCGATGGTCCAGCGCCCCTCGCCGCTGTCCTCCACCTCGCCCTGGTAGGCCGCCAGGTCGCCGTCCTTGGCCAGCGCGATGGCCGTGAGGTCCAGCAGCCAGGAGCTGACGACGCTGCCGCGGCGCCACACCTCGGCGACCTCGGTCACGTCGATGTCGAAGCGCTCGGCCTCCGGCAGGTGATCGCTGCTCTTGGTGCGCAGGATGTCGAAGCCCTCCGCATAGGCCTGCATCAGCCCGTACTCGATGCCGTTGTGCACCATTTTGACGAAGTGCCCGGCGCCGGCCGGACCCGCATGGATATAGCCCTGCTCGGCCCGCGGGTCGTGCCCTTCACGCTCCGGCGTCCGCTCGATGGTGCCGATGCCGGGTGCCAGCGTGGCGAAGATCGGGTCGAGGCGCTGCACCGCCGCCGCCTCGCCGCCGATCATCATGCAGTAGCCGCGCTCGATCCCCCAGATGCCGCCGGACGTGCCGACGTCGACATAGGTGATGCCCTTGGCCGAGAGTTCCCTCGCACGCCGGATGTCGTCCTTGTAGAAGGTGTTGCCGCCGTCGATGATGGTGTCGCCCTCGCTGAGCAGTTCGCCCAGCTCGGCGACGGTCGCCTCGGTGATCTTGCCCGCCGGCAACATGACCCAGACGGCGCGGGGCGGCGTGAGCTTCCCGACCATGTCGGCCAGGCCGGCGGACGGCGCGGCCCCCTTGTCGGCCAGGCCATGCACGGCGGCCTCGTTCCGGTCGTACACGACGGTGCGGTGCCCGGCGCGCATCAGGCGCTGGCTGATGTTGCCGCCCATGCGGCCCAGGCCGACGATTCCGAGTTCCATGCCTTCCCCCTTTACAGCGCCGCGTCCACGGCACGGGCCAGCCGCGCCAGCCCGGCGCCCACGTCCGCGCCCAGATGCACCCGCAGCGCCCGCCGCCCCCGCTCCGCC
>CAHJXG010000205.1 GCA_903644035.1 Rhodospirillales bacterium | reverse complement strand
CGTCCCGTGATACAAGCCGGTCCTGCAGCGGGTCGGGGCGGCGTGGGCGGTCCGGCCTTTTCTGTCCAAGCACTCCGGGGGTGATCGTGATGCCGGTCCAGGCCTTCTCCATGGAGCACCTCGACAGCCCGACCGGCTGCCTCCTGGTCGTCACGGACGATGACGGCCGCCTGCGCGCGGTCGATTGGCAGGACCACGAGCAGCGCCTGCACCAGCTCCTGCGGCGGCAGTACGGCGCGGACGCGGTCCGGCTCCGCGCGGCGTCACGCGCCTCGGCGGCCAGCCGCGCGCTCTGCGCTTATTTCGAGGGGGACACGGGCTGCCTGGCCGGGCTGCCGGTGGCGACCAACGGCACCGTGTTCCAGCGCTTGGTCTGGGACGCGCTGCGCCAGATCCCGGCGGGGCAGACCGTCAGCTACGGCGCGCTCGCGGCCCGGATCGGCCAGCCCAGGGCGGTGCGCGCCGTGGGCCTCGCGAACGGCGCCAACCCCGTCTCCATCGTCGTGCCGTGCCACCGGGTCATCGGCGCGGGCGGCGCGTTGACCGGCTTCGGCGGCGGGCTGGAGCGCAAGCGGTGGCTGCTGGCGCATGAGGGTGCGCGCCCTCAGGCCGCGATGGAGTTCCCGCCGCCGTCGAACCGGTAAACCTTGCCCTCCTGCGGCGTGAGGCCGACGCGGTCGCCCACGTCATAGTCGATGTCGCCCAGGATGCGCGTGGTCAGCATCCCGGCTCCAAGTACATCGACATTTGGCACATCGACGTAGAGCATCGTGTCGGCGCCGAGGCGCTCGGCGTGCGACACGGCGCCGGTCCAGGCGCCTTCGCGCGCGACGACGAGGTGCTCGGGCCGCACGCCGATGGTCGCGGCGGAGGCCCGGGCCGCCGCGTCGCCGCCGATGAAGTTCATGGTGGGCGAGCCGATGAAGCCCGCGACGAACAGGTTGGCCGGCCGGGCATACAGCTCCAGCGGGCGGCCGACCTGCTCGACCACGCCGCCATGCATGACCACGATCCTGTCGGCGAGCGTCATGGCCTCGACCTGGTCATGCGTGACATAGACCATGGTCGCGCCGAGCTGGCGGTGCAGCTTGGCGATCTCGATGCGGGTGCCGACGCGGAGCGCCGCGTCGAGGTTCGACAGCGGCTCGTCGAACAGGAACAGGCTCGGCTGGCGCACGATGGCCCGGCCGATGGCGACCCGCTGCCGCTGCCCGCCCGACAGCTCGGCCGGACGGCGGTCCAGCAGGGCATCGAGCCGCAGCAGCGCGGAGGCCGTCTCGACCCGGCGCCTGATGTCCGCCGCGGCGACGCCCTCCTGCGACAGGGCGAGGCTCATGTTCTTCGCCACCGTCAGATGCGGATACAGCGCGTAGCTCTGGAACACCATGGCGATGCCGCGCCGGGCCGGCGGCACGCCGTTCATCAGCCTTCCGTCGATCCGCACGTCGCCCGCGCTCTGCTCGTCCAGCCCGGCGATGATGCGCAGCAGCGTCGACTTGCCGCAGCCGGAGGGGCCCACGAAGACGACGAACTCGCCGGCAGCCACGTCGAGGTCCACCCCCTTGAGCACGTCGACCGCGCCGAAGCTTTTGCGGATGGCCGAGAGCGCGAGGGATCCCATGCGTGCTGGCCTCAGAGGTCGATGGCGCGGCGCTCGCGCATCGAGCGGTCCGCGGCCAGCACGACGGCGAGCGAGCGGACGGCGTCCCGCATGTGACGGCCGAGGTCGCGGTCGCCCCGGACCGCGTCGAGCACGAACGCCTGCTCGCGCTCGCACAGCGCCTGGTGGCCGGGTTCGTCCGCCATGGACAGCAGCTCGTCCGGGGCGAGGAAGGCGCCGTCCGGCCCCGTGGCCGCGTGGTGCAGGCGGATGCGGGCGGTTCTCGTGTGCGTATCGACGTCGGCGGACGCCGCGGCCTCGTCCATGATGATCGAGACAGCGCCGTTCGGCCCCATCACGTCCTTCACGAAGTAGGCCGTTTCCGAGATCATGGGACCCCAGCCGGCCTCGTACCAGCCGACCGAGCCGTCCTCGAAGATGACCTGGAGGTGCCCGTAGTTGACCTGGGCCGGGTCGATCTCGGGCGAGAGGCGCACGCCCATGCCGCGCACCTGCACGGGCCGGCTGTCGGTGATCTGCAGCATCACGTCCAAGTAGTGCACGCCGCAATCGACGACCGGGCTGGTGCTGTCCATCAGCCGCTTGTGGATCGCCCAGGCGGCGCCCGAGGATTGCTGGTTCAGGTTCATGCGCATCACGAAGGGCGGGCCGAGCCGCCGCGCCTGGCGGATGAACTCGATCCAGCTCGGGTGGTGGCGCAGGATGTAGCCGACCACGAGCTTGCGGCCGGTGCGCTGTGCCACGGCCACGACGCGCTCGGCCTCCGCCACGGTGGGCGCGAGCGGCTTTTCCACGAAGACGTGCGCGCCGGCCTCCATCGCGGCGACGGCGTGGGCGGCGTGGCTGTCGGTGTAGGTGTTGACCGAGACCAGATCGGGCTTGAGCGCCAGGCCCGCCTCGAAGGCTGGGAGGACGGGATAGCCTCGCAGTTCCCCGGGCAACGTGACGGGCGAGCGGTTGACGAGGCCCACGATCTCGAAGCCGGGGTTGCGGTGGTAGGCGAGCGCGTGGCTCAGGCCCATCTGGCCGAGGCCCACGACCAGCGTTCGCAAGGCGCTCATTTGACCGCTCCCGCCGTGATGCCGCGGATCAGCTGCCGCGAGAACAGCAGGTAAAGCACCAGCACCGGCAGGACCGCGAGCGTCAGCGCCGCCAGCACGGCGTTCCAGTTGGTCACGAACTGGCCGATGAACACCTGGGCGCCGAGCGTCACCGTCTTGGTGGCCTCGCCCGGGGCCACGATCAGCGGGAACCAGAGGTCGTTCCAGATCGGGATCATGGTGAACACGGCGACCGTCGCGACCGCCGGGCGCACCAGCGGCAGGACGAGGCGGAAGAAGATCGTGTACTCCGACAGCCCGTCGATGCGCCCGGCGTCCTTCAGGTCCTTCGACACGCCCTGCATGAACTCGCCGAGGATGAAAACCGCGATGGGCAGGCCCTGCGCCGTGTAGATCAGGATCAGCGCCAGGTGCGTGTTCACGAGGCGGGCCGCCACCATCATGTTGAGGATCGCCACCGTGCCGAGCCGGATCGGCACCATGATGCCGAGCGCCAGGAACAGGCCGAGCAGGCGGTTCGCCCGGAACCGGTATTCGCTGAGCGCGAACGCCGCCATGGCGCCGAACAGCAGCACCGCCGCGAGCGACCCGGCCGTCACGATCAGGCTGTTGCCGAAGTAGCGCAGGAAGGCGCCCTGGCCCAGCACGGTCTTGTAGCCGATCAGGTCGAAGGTCGCGGCGTTGGGCAGGCTCAAGGGCGCGCCGAAGATGCCGGCCCGCGACTTGAAGGAGTTCATCACCACGAGCAGCACCGGCCCGAGGCACAGCGCCGTGTAGAGGATCAGGACGAGGTGCACCCCTGCCCGGCCCAGCGGCCATGTCCGAGCCGGGATCACGGCGCGGCTCACAGCGCGTAGCGCCGCATCCGCGTCTGGATGCCGAACAGGTAGGCCGCGACGCCGGCGAGGATGATGAGGAACATCATGGTCGCGATCGTGGCGCCCATGTTGGGATCGCCGAGCTGCAGCTGGTTGCCGAAGAAGGTGCGGAACAGGAACGTGCCCAGCAGGTCGGTCGCGAAGTTCGGCCCGGCATTGGCGCCGTTGATCGTGTAGATCAGGTCGAAGGCGTTGAAGTTGCCGACGAACGTCAGGATCGAGCAGATGCCGACCGTGGGCCAGATCAGCGGCAGCTTGATCTTGCGGAACTGCGCGAAGCCGGTGATCCCGTCGAGCTCCGCGGCCTCGATCAGCTCGCCCGGGATCGCGAGCATCGCCGCGTAGATGAGCATCATGGGAATCCCGACATACTGCCAGACGGAGATCAGGGCGAGCGTCGTGAGCGCCGTCGCCTCCTGCCCGAGCCACGGGTGGAACCAGCCGCGCAGCCCGACGCTGCCCAGCAGCGCCGGCGCCACGCCCCAGAGCGGGCTGAGGATCAGCTTCCAGGTGAAGCCGACGATCACGAAGGAGAGCATGGTCGGCAGGAAGAACGCCGTCCGGTAGAACGCCTGGCCGCGGAGCCGGGGCAGGGACAGGAGGGCGGCGAGCGCGATGCCGACCGGGTTCTGCAGCAGGATGTGGAAGGCGAAGAAATAAAGGTTGTGGCGGAACGCCGCCCAGAAATGCAGGGACCAGCGGGGGTCGGTCAGCAGCACGCGGAAGTTGTCGAGGCCCACGAAGACCGGCGCGTGCTCGACGCTGCGGAACAGGGAGAGCCGCAGCGTGTCGGCGAGCGGCACGATCATGAGCGCGGTGTAGACCAGCAGGGCCGGCGCCAGGAACACGGCGATGTGCCAGCGCCGGGTTCGGGCCGGGGCGGCGTCCCGCGTCGCCGCCGGCAGCAGCGGCACATCGGCCGCGAGCTTGTCGATCTGATCCACGGCAGGCCCCGCCCGTGCCGGGGCGGCTACTTCGCCGGCTTATACCAGCTGTCGAGGCCCTTCTGCAGCTTCTGCGCCGCCTGCTCCGGCGTCTCGGTGCCGTTGATCACGTTGGCCGACGCGACCCAGACCTCGTTCTCAAGGTTCGGCGTGCCGCGCGAGAGCATCTGGTAGGTGGAGCGCATGGTCGATTTGCACGCCGTGCGGAACGCCAGGAACTGCTGCGCCAGCGGGTCCGTCACCGGCGCCGACTGCGTCTGCATGGAGTAGAAGCCCGGCAGCGAGTCTGAATACACGCGGGCGAAGTCCGGCGACGCCACCCACGCGAGGAAGGTCTTGGCGGCCTCGGCGTTCTTGGTCTTGGCGTTCATGCCGAAGGCGATGTCGGGGTGGTCGGACACGTAGCAGGGGTCGCCCGCCTTCGGCACCGGCGGCGGGAACACGCCGAGCTTGAACTGCGCCTGGGCCGCGAACTGCGCGATCTCCCAGGAGCCGGCCGGGTAAATGGCGGCGCGGCCCAGGGTGAACAGGTTCTGGCTGTCGGGGTAGGACTGCGCCTGGTAGCCGTCGCCGAGGTACGGACCCCACTTGGCAAGCTCCCGGAACGGCGCGACCCAGGCCGGGTCAGTCAGCTTGGACTGGCCCGCGATCAGCGCCTTGCGGCCGTCCTCGCCATGCCAGTGGTTGGGGCCGATGTTCTGGTATCCCATCGTCGCTGCCTCCCACTGGTCGGGGGTGCCCATGGCGAGCGGCACGTAGGTGCCGTCCTTCTTGAGCTTCTCGAGGTCGCCGAAGAACTCGTCGGACGTCTTGGGCGGCTGCTGGATGCCGGCCTTGGCGAAGGCGTCCTGGTTGTAGATGAAGCCGTGCAGCACGGCCGCGGCCGGCACGCAGTAGGCGGTCTGGCCGTCGTCGGTGGACCATCCGGCCCGGGCGACCGCGGTGAAGTGGTCCATGCCGGGAACCGCGTTCACGCTGGTCAGTTGGCCCTTCTTGAACAGCTCCAGCGAGGCGTCGAACGGGCGGCAGGCGATGATGTCGCCCGCGGTGCCGGCGTCGAGCTTGGAGTTCAGCGCGGCGTTGTACTCCTTGGGCGCCGTCGGCTGGAAGTTGAGCTTGATGCCGGGGTGGCCCTTCTCGAAGGCCGGGATGATCTTCTCCTGCCAGGTCGGCAGGTCGTCGTTGCGCCAGCTCTCGATGGTGAGCGTCGCGTCGGCGGCGAGGGCCGGGGCCGCCATGACGAGCGCCGCGCCGGACAGGACCCAGGCGGCTTTGGTCATCCTCATTCTGCGTTCTCCCTCGCGGCCATGGGACAGCGATGCAAGTGGCACGGGCGCGTCGGGCGGGCCGACAGCGCTGGTTTCCACCGACATTGCCATGGCATCGTTCCCTGCGCCAGCGCCGCGGCGCCGTCATGGCGCCATGGGCATCGTCACGCCAGGCTCCGCGCCTCAGCCTCCAGCAGTTCAGGTCCCATGAACAGCGAGCTTCGATCCAGCCGGCTATGCAGGGCGAGCCGTTCGGGCGTGAGCAGCCCGGGCCGCCCGATCAGGTAACCCTGGACCTCGTCGCAGCAATAGGCCTGCAGGATCTCAAGCTGCGACTGATGGACGACGCCCTCGGCGCAGACCGCCATGTCCAGCCCGGCGCCCAGCTGCAGCACGGCGCGGGTGATGACCTCGGTGCGCCGGCAGGTGCCCAGGTTCTCGATGAACAGGCGGTCGAGCTTCAGCTTGTCGAACGGGATGGTCCGGAGATAGCTCAACGACGAGTAGCCGGTGCCGAAGTCGTCCAGCGACAGGCCGACGCCCAGCGCCTTGAGCTGCGCAAGCTCCCGCTGCGCGTTGCCGGCGTTGTCGATGAACACGCGCTCCGTGACCTCGATCTCCAGACGGCTGGGGTTGAGGCCGGTCTCTTCCAGCGCGGCCTCCACGACGTGCGACAGGTCCTCGCCCTCGAACCAGTAGGCCGACACGTTGACCGCGGCCCGATACGGCTGCGGCCAGCGCAGCGCCTCGGCGCAGGCGGCGCGGAGCACCCAGCTGTCAAGCTGCTTATACAGGCCCAGCGCCTCCGCAATCGGCACGAAGGTGCCAGGCGACACCTTGCCGCAGCCCGGGCGGTTCCACCGCACCAGCGCCTCGAACCGCTGCAGCACGCCGGTCAGGCAGTTGACGATGGGCTGCCAGTGCAGATGAAGCTGCCCGGCATCCAGCGCCTCCCGCAGGTCGCGCTCCAGCTCCCGGCGGTTGGTCGAGCCACGGTCCTCGGACGCCGGCAACAGGCCGACCGACGCGTCCTCCCCGGCGCGCGAAGCGGCCCCCTCCGCGATGGCCTGCCCTTCATCGCCCTCTCCGGGGCGCAGGACGTTGAGGCTGAGGCTTGACCCGTTCGCCATCACTGATCCCTACCGTCTGCAGGAAACGCTGGATGCGGCTCCATGCGCTGCCGTTGGTCGTTATGTTCTAGATATGTGCTAAACCGCATAAAGCAAACCGCATATCCGTACCTTCTGCCGTTGGCCAGGTTGGGTAGCGAAATCAAAGGTTGATTCTTGTCGGCAATGATCCCGGGCATGGGGCCGACAGGCGCTCGGGTGCGACGCGCCACAGATCGGGACTGCCCGTCCCACCGGGTCATGGAGCGGGCTCCCGCACCGCCAAGGCGGCCCAGGCGGCGACCGGCCGCAGCACCTCATCCCAATCGGACGCAAGCGTGAGGCGGTCCCGCCGTGTGCCACCGTTGCGCGCCGCCGCGTCGCGCAGCCCGTCCACGAAGCCCTGCACTGTGGGCGGCACGCCGATGATGTCCGGCGACAAGGCATGGAGCGCCTGGGCGGTCTTCGGCCCGTAGCTGTTGGTCACCGCGGCGCCGCCGCAGGCCGCCATCTCCAGCACGGGATAGCTGGTGTGCGGGGACAGCATGGGGCAGAGCAGGATGTCGGCCTGGCGCAGGCTGTCGGCATAGCCGGCGTAGCTGGCCCAAGGGGCCGGGCGCAGCGCCTGCCCGCCGCCGAGCGTGATGCTCGGCAGGCTGCCGCGCCCGCCGATGCTGACGAACTCCCACGCGCCGGGGAACACGCCCTGCTCGACCGCCGCCCGCAGCGCCTGCAGCCCCAGGCCCATCATGTTGCGGGCGTTGGTCGGCCGGGCATAGAACAGCAGCCGGCGCGGCCGCCCGGACGGGCCGGCGTCGGGCGGATGGAACACGCGGCGGTCCACCGCAGGCTCGAACACCGTGCATCGCGCGTCGAGAAACGCCGGGTCGGCGTAGCAGCCCGGCGCCTGCCGCCGCAGGTGCTCGGCCAGGAACGCCTCGTTGATGATGGCGCAATGCGGCATCGCGTAGGTTTCGAGCGCCAGGGCGTAGTTGCTGGACCAGGCGTAGAAGCCCGGCTCGAAATCCTGGACCAGGTAGAGGAACCAGGGCCGCCGCATCCGGGGCAGCACGGGGCGGACGCCCTGGGCCGTCGTCCAGTGGGTGGCGAGCCAGAGGTCGTCCGCGCCCACCGCCGCGGGGGCGGCCGGGTCCGAGGCCGCGGCGACCTGCAGCCCCGGCGGCGGCGCCCGGCCGAGCAGGCTCGCCACATGGCTTGCGAACCATGCCGGATCGGTCCGGTATCCGGCCTGGTTGGTCACGATCCGCACCGGGATGCCCGCCTCCGCCGTGAGCGCCGCCAGCAGCACGATGGTGTTGGGTCCGCCGGTCATGGCGTGGGGTGCGAGGACCGGCTGCAGCACGTTCAGCGCCGGGGCCGGGCCGGGTTCCACCCGCACATGCAGCGGCGGCTGATGCAGCACGTCAATCAGCCGCTCCTCGAACACGGCGGGATCGGTGACTTGCAGCAGGTTGCGGCCGAACGCCTCCGGGTCGTCGCGGAGCAGACGCAGATGGGTCGCGGCCTTGGCCGGCAGGCGGCGGAGACGGTCCAGCATGGGCCTAGCCGGGCGCCAACTTGCGCCGGGCCAGCCGGCCCAACGTGCCAAGCATGTCGGCCTCGGCGCCCTCGGGCCGGCCCTGCGCGGCCCACAGCGCGCCGAGCGTCGCGACGTAGGCGAGGCTCCCCAGGGCGGCTGAG
>CAHJXG010000204.1 GCA_903644035.1 Rhodospirillales bacterium | reverse complement strand
GGCGCCCGCGGCGAGCGTCGCGACCGCGGCGTCCACGCCCCCCGCGATCACCGGCGTGCCGGCCTGGAGGCCCAGGCGCCCGGCCCACTCCGCCCGCAACGTGCCGACGGTCGCGCTGGATTCCACCAGCCGGTCTGGCATCATCGCCCGCGGGATGCCGAGCAGGCCCAGCATCTCGTCGGACCAGGCGCGGGCGCGCATGTCGTAGACGCCGCCGATGTTGCCGGCGGAGGAGTGGTCCACCGCCAGCTCCCCGGTCAGCGCGTGCGCGACGTAGGCGTTGGGCGGCAGCAGATGGCGCGTGCGCGCCCAGACCTCCGGGCGGTGCCGCTTCAGCCACAGCATCTTGGTGTAGCCGTAGTAGCTGTCGACGCCATTGCCGGTGATGTCGAACAGCCTGTCTTGGTCGATCGTGGCGCGCACCCACGCCACCTCCTCCTCCGCCCGGCGGTCCATCCAGATCAGGCAGGGGTGCAGCGGCTGCATCGCCTCGTCCACGGGGATGCCGGAGCCGCCGTACAGGCTGCTGACGCACAGCGCCGCGACCTCGCCCGGCGGCACCGCCGCACGCTCCATGCAGCCGGCGATGGAGGCGGCGACGGCGTCGAGCCAAACCTGGGCGTGCTGCTCCGCCCAGAGCGGCCGGGGCGTGTCGGGCTGGTAGGGCTTCGAGTGCTGGGCGGCGATCCGGCCGGACACAGTGTCGATCAGCAGCGCCTTGGTGCTCTGCGTGCCGATATCGACGCCCAGCACGTACGCCATCAGGCCACCGGCTTCAGCAGGACCTTGATCGAATCGAGCGAGTTGGCGACGCGGATCGCCTCGTCCCACTCCTCGATGGCGTAGCCGTGCGTCACGATGCCCTGCGAGGTGACGAGGCCGCGGTCCAGCAGGTCGATGGCGATGGGGTAGCAATACGGCCCCAGATGCGAGCCGCGCACGTCCAGCTCCTTGCGGTCGCCGATGATCGACCAGTCCACCGTGGTGTCGGCGCCGAACACCGAGAACTCGACGAAGCGGCCGAGCTTGCGGATCAGGTTCAGGCCCTGCACGACGCCCGCCGGCGAACCCGTCGCCTCGATATACACGTCGCAGCCGTAGCCGCCGGTCAGCCCCTGCACGATGGCGAGCGCGTCCTCTTCGCGCGGGTTGATCACCACGTCGGCGCCGAAGCCGCGGGCGAGCGCCAGCCGCTCCGGCACCATGTCGATCACAACCAGCTTCTTCGGCGTCTTGAGCTTGGCGACCTGCACCATCATGAGGCCAATCGGCCCGGCGCCGGCGATCACCACCACGTCGTCGAGCTGCACGTCGCCGCGCTGCACCGTATGGATGGCGCAGGCCAGCGGCTCGATGATCGCCGCGTCCTCCAGCCGCATGCTGGGCGGGATGACGTGGACGCGCGCGGTCCGGGGGATCAGCATGTACTCGGACATGCCGCCATCGGCGACCTGGCGCTGGAAGCCGAAGATGTTGTGCACCTCGCACATCCAGTACTGGCCGGAGCGGCAGAAGCGGCAGCGGTCGCAGGGCACGATCTGCTCGGCGATCACGGTGTCGCCGGGCTTCACGCCGAAATGCTCGGCGGCGTCGGGGCCGAGGTCGTCCACCACGCCGAAGAACTCGTGCCCGGGGATCACCGGCGGCTTGACGTAGGCGGGCGTGTTCGTCGCCGCGTCGCCCCAGAACATCTTGGCGCCGCCCCAGCACTTGCAGTCGCTGGCGCAGATGCCGCAGGCGGAGATGCGGATCACCATCTCCCCCGCGCCGGGGTTCGGGCGCGCCACCTGCTCGACCCGGTAGTCCTCGGGGCCATGGCAGACGACGGCGGTCATGCGGTTGTTCGGCTTGGTCTGGCTCATGTCCGGCGCTCACGTCCTCTGTCGATGGCGAGCAGGATGATCCCACCCTTCACGGCCGTTTGCACGCGGCGATTGCTTCCCGCCCTGCGGCTGGCAGCCGAGGCCTGGCGTCAGCTTGGATTGACGGCAAAAGCCCGTTCGACGCACTCTCATCCCCCTGCCGCCCTTGCTTCATAGGAGGCTCCGCCATGCCCGCCATCGCCGCCCTCGAACCCGGGTACTACCGCATCCCGCTGCCGGTCCCGCTCAGCGACAGCACCCATGGCCACATGCTGGCCTTCGAGCTGAACACGGTGCGGCTGCGCGACGCGGACGGGGCGGAGGGCACCGGCTACAGCTTCACCTGCGGCCGCAACGGCGCCGCCATCGACGCCATCCTGCGGCGCGACGTGCCGGAGCAGGTGCTGGGCCAGGACGCCGACCGGATCGAGCAGCTTTGGCACCGCGTCTGGTGGGGCCAGCACTACGGCGGGCGCGGCGGCCCGGCGGTGCTGGCGCAGTCGGCGCTCGACATGGCGCTGTGGGACCTGAAGGCCCGGCGCCTGGGCGAGCCGCTCTGGCGCCTGCTCGGCGGCTTCGACCCGCGCGTGCCCTGCTATGCCGGGGGCATCGACCTCGACCTGCCGCTCGACGCGCTGCTGCGGCAGACCGACGGCAACCTCGGGCGCGGCTTCCGCGCCATCAAGATGAAGGTGGGGCGGCCCCGGCTGTCGGAGGACGTGGCGCGGGTGCGCGCCATGCGGGAGCACCTGGGCGATGGCTTCCCGCTGATGGCCGACGCCAACATGAAATGGAGCGCCGACGAGGCGATCCGCGCCGCCCGCGCCTTCCAGCCCTACGACCTCACCTGGCTGGAGGAGCCGGTCGTGCCCGATGACATGCCCGGCCAGGCGCGCGTCGTGGCCCAGGGCGGCGTGCCGATTGCGTCGGGCGAGAACCTGCGCACGCTGTGGGACTTCGCCCGGCTGATCGAGCTGGGCGCCGTGACCTTCCCGGAGCCGGACGTGACCAACTGCGGCGGCGTCACCCCCTTCCTCAAGATCGCCCATCTGGCGGAGGCGCACAACCTGCCGGTCACCTCGCACGGGGCGCACGACGTCACCGTGCACCTGCTGGCGGCAGTCCCCAACCGGTCGTACCTGGAGGCGCACGGCTTCGGCCTAGACCGCTTCGTGGCCGAGCCGCTGCGGATCGAGGACGGGTTTGCCATCGCCCCGGACCGGCCGGGCCACGGGATCACGTTCGACTGGGCGGCGTTGGAGCAGGTGCGGGATGCCGGCCTGTAGGATGGAGGATGCAGCGGGGTGAGCCTCGCCGAGGTCCGGCGGGACA
>CAHJXG010000203.1 GCA_903644035.1 Rhodospirillales bacterium | reverse complement strand
GCGGCCGGGCTGCCGATGGCAAGCCACGACGACGACAGCGTCGCCACGCGGGACGGCTTCCGCCGGCACGGCGCCAGGATCTGCGAGTTCCCGATGTCGGACGCCGTCGCCCGGGCCGCGGTGGCGGCGGGGGACTGGGTGGCGATGGGCAGCCCGAACGTCGTCCGCGGCGGCTCGCACATGGGTTGGGGCTCGGCGGCGCGCATGGCGGAGGCGCGGGTCTGCCGCATCCTGACCAGCGACTATTACTACCCGGCGCTGCTGCAAGCGCCCTTCCTGCTGGCGGCCCAGGGCGTGCTGGACCTGCGCGAGGCCTGGGCGCTGGTATCGGCCAACCCCGCGGCCGCCGCCGGGCTGACGGACCGGGGAAGTTTGGCCCAAGGCCAGCGCGCCGACATCGTGCTGGTGGCGCCAGGGGACAGCCCGCGCGTGGTGGCCGTTCTCGCGCACGGCCGCCTCGCCTTCAGCACGGCCGAGGGGATCGACCGGCTGTCGTGATCAGGACTTGGCCGGGTGATGCCATAGCTGTGGTGCGGCGGCCGCCATGTCCGGCACGATCCCGGCCAGGACCCGGCTTCGGGCGCCAGCCAGCGCCGCAGGAGAGAGCCGATGCCGGCAGGTCCCGGGTGTGATCGGCAGCCTCACGCCGCGGTCGCGTGCAACATCGCCTCAAGCCCCGCGCCGGCCGATGATCGCCAACCGCAGCCGACGGGACACGACGTCGATGGCCGCCACCGTCGCCAGCACCATCAGTATCAGGAAGGCGACCTCTTGCCATTCCAGCACCCGCATCTGCTCATACAGATGCAGCCCGATCCCGCCCGCGCCGACGATGCCGATGATGGTGGCCGACCGGGTGTTCGACTCGAAGAAATACAGCAACTGGCTGGCGAAGATCGGCAGGACCTGCGGCACGAGGCCGAAGCGGATCGTCATCAGCCGGCCGCCTCCGCTGGCCAGCACGCCCTCGACCGGCTTGCGGTCGGCCGTCTCGATCGCCTCGGACATCAGCTTCGCCAGCGACCCGCAATCGGACGACGCGATGGCGAGAACGCCGGCAAAGGGGCCAAGTCCCACGACGTTGATCCAGATCAGGGCCCAGACCAGCACGTCGATGCTGCGCACCGTATCCAGGCTGCGCCTGGCCAGGACGTGGACCATCCGGTTCGCGACCACGTTGCGGGCCGCCAGGAAGCCGAACGGCAAGGCCACTCCCGCAGCCAGCATCGTGCCCAGGAACGCAATCGACAGGGTCTGCCCCAGCGCGTCCAGATACAGCAGGAAATGTCCGCCCGCGCTCGGCGGCAGCATCAGCCCGGCGATGGTGCCGAGTTGTCCCAGCCCGTGCCAGACCCGCGTTGGCGAAATGTCCAGCATCATCAGCCCGGCAGCATAGACGGCCAGCGCCGCGGCCACGGCTGCCAGCCTCCCCGCATGGCCGCGCCATCCTGCGGCGTCCGGAACGCGCCGCGCCTCGATCCCCGCATGTCCGGCCAGCCATGCCGCCCGCTGACCGTTCCCGCTCACGCCCCGTGGTCTCCGGCCAGCAACCGGCTGCGCAGCCTTTCGGAGGCGAGATCGATGGCCATCACGCAGACAAGCAGCATCAGCAGCATGGCGCTGACGTCGGAGTAGTAGAACCTCCGGATCGCGACGATCAGCTCCTGCCCGATGCCGCCGGCGCCGACGAAGCCGATCACCGCGGCGCCGCGCACGTTGACCTCGAACCGCAGCAGCCCATAGCTGGCGAAGTTCGACAGCACCTGCGGCAGCACGCCGAACCGGATCTGCGACAGCCAGGCGCCGCCCGTCGCCTGCACCCCTTCGACGGGCTTCATGTCGATGTTCTCGATCACCTCCGCGAACAGCTTGCCCAGCGTGCCCGCCGTGTGCAGCGTGATCGCCAGCACGCCCGCCAGCGGGCCGAGGCCGAACGCCACCACGAAGACCAGCGCGAACACAAGGTCGGGCACCGTGCGGGCGAACTCCAGCACCCGGACGGCGGCGAACCGCAGGGCGCGGAACGGCGTGACGTTGCGGCTGGCCAGCACGCCGCCGGCCAGCCCAAGCGCCGCCCCGGTCACTGTCCCGACATAGGCGATCAGCAGGGTCTGCCCGAGCTGGACGCTCCAGCGGCGCAGGCCCCAGTACCAGGAGACCGGGTCAGCCCAGACCCGCGCGCCCGTGTCGAGCTGCGTGAGCCGGTCGAAGTAGCTGCCGAAATTGCCGAGGTTGGCCCAGAAGACATGAGGCCGAACCTCCGCCCCGACCGCCGACAGCGCCGCCGCCGCCAGCACCAGCACGGCGCCCGCCAGCACGATGCGCCGCCGCGTGGCCACGGCGTGGGCGTAGGCGTCCAGCAGCGGGCGCAGTTGCGACTGCGGAAGCATGGTGAAGCCATGCATCACGATGCCGGCCCCGCGCCTTGCGTCAGCCGTTCTGCTTGCGCAGCCTGTCCACGAAGGTGATCAGCTTGATGGTGTCGTCATAGGCGGCGTTGTCGGTGGCCTGGAACGGCTGGTTCTTGCCGTCCGACAGGCGGTCGAACGCGGCCTTGTCGTTTTTCGCGGCGTCCAGCCAGGCCGTGCGGATCGCGGACTTCAGGTCATCCGGCAACGCGTTCAAGTAAGCGGTCGGGCCGTTGATGATGAGGTCCGATTTCAGGATGATGCTGAAATCGTCCACCGTGGCGGGCTTGCCGTCCGCGGCCTTCACCATGCCCTTGTTGAGCATCCGGGTCAGGTTGCTGTCGTCGGGCGCGTTCCAGGAGTTCGCGGCGACCTGCACCGTGCCCTGTTGCAATGCCAGCACGGCGTTCTCGTGGCTGCCGGTGATCAGCACCTTGCCGAAGAACTGCTCCGCATTGATGCCGATCTTGTTCAGCGCGAACAGCGGCATGTTGTAGCCGGAGGTCGAGTTCGGGTCGACCAGCCCGAGTGCCTGGCCCTTGAGGTCCTGCATGGTTTTGTAGGGGCTGTCGGCCTTCACGTAGAAGACCGAGTGGTAGCCCTTGGTGCCGTCGTTGTTCACGTCGATGGCGAAGGCCGTGGTTTTCACGCCGATGAGCAGGGCACGGGCGAACGACGCCGGGCCGTAACAGCCAATATGGATGTTGCCGGCGCGCTGCCCTTCGATCAGGGCGGCGTAGTCGTTGGCGATCCGCAGCGTGACCTTTGTGCCGAGCTGGCGGCTGAGATAGGCCATGAACGGCCCGAAGCGACCGGTCACGCCGCCAGCGTTCTCGGCCGGGATCACCGCGAACACGAGTTCGGGGAAGGCTTGCTGGTAGCCTTGCGCCCGGGCTGGAGTGCGGATGCCCGTCGCTGTGGCGGCGGTGCCGGCAGCCAGGCCGGCCAGCAGGGTACGGCGGTCCATCATGGCGTGTCCTTGGTTGGGATGGGTCAGGCGGTGAGGGCGGCCGGCCATTCGGCGAAGTCGGCGGCGGGCTCGCGTCCCATCACCTCGTTCGCCTCCAGCCCGTAGAGCTCGCGTGCCACGCTTTCGGTCAACGCGGATGGCAGGTCGTCGAACACCACGCGGCCGCCGGCCATACCGACCAGGCGGTCGCAATACGTCCGCGCAAGGTCCAGCGAGTGAAGGTTGCACAGCACCGTCAGGCCGAAATGGCGGTTGATCCGCTGAAGGGCATCCATGACGATCTTGGCGTTGCGCGGGTCCAGCGACGCCACGGGCTCGTCGGCCAGCACGATGTCGGGTTCCTGCACCAGGGCGCGGCATATCGCCACGCGCTGCTGCTGGCCCCCCGACAGGTTATCGGCGCGTTGCGCGGCCAAGCCCGCGATGCCCAGCTGCTCCAGTGCGGCCAGAGCCATCGCCCGGTCGTCCCGGCGCCACATCTTGGCGGCGGAGCGCCAGCCCGGCGTGTGGGTCAGGCGGCCCATCAGCACGTTGTCCAGCACGTCCAGCCGGCCGATCAGGTTGAACTGCTGGAAGATCATCGCGCATCGCCGGCGCCAGTCGCGCAGCGCCGGGCCGGAGAGGGCGGTGACGTCCAGATCGCCAAAGCCGATGCGGCCCTTCGTGGGCTCCGTCAGGCGGTTGATCAGGCGCAACGTGGTGGACTTCCCGGCCCCTGACCGCCCGATCACCCCGACAAATTGCCCGGACGGGACCTTCATGCTGACCCCGGAGACTGCGACGGAACCGCCAAAGCTTTTCGTCACATCGTTCAAAACGAGCACACGCGGTCTCCAGGCTGGGCCTTGGACCCTCTACACGGGACACCCGGCGGCGTCGGTGAAGTTTCCATGACGCGGGGAGACGTTCGGCCAGGGCCGCAGCACGAGGCAGAGGCTCGCCCAAGCCGCAGGCGGCACCATGGAGGTGGACAGGCAGGCGTTCAGGGTGCTGGATGGGTTCAGGCCCGTCCCGTCAGGCGAGTCCGGCGTCACCCGTGGCCGGACGATCGACTTCCTGCTCTCGACACCGCGGAACGCCGGATCGGCCAAGCGGCTCTTCCGCACGGCGCTCGCCCAGCCACATGCCGTGGACCCGCGCACGATCACGATGGACAAGAACCCGGCCATGATCAGGAAGCGCAGGCTCGCAGCACCGGGGGGCGTGACATGCAGGCGCAGGCTGCCTTCGTCGCCAAGCCTCCTCAAGGCCGCTTGAACGCGCCGCTGCTCGACGCCCCGCTTGCCAGCCCCCACTGTTTGGAACAGAACCTGATCGGGAATGGTCGACATGTCTGAACCGATCCTGCGCCGCAAGCTGTCCCATGAGGTCGCAAGCCGGCTGGCCGAGGGCATCGCGTCAGGTGCCCAGGCGCCGGGGACGCAGCTTCCCAGCGAGCGGACGCTGATGGCCCGCTACGGTGTCGGCCGCCCAGCGGTCCGCGAGGCCTTGCAGGCGCTGCAACAAAAGGGACTGATCCGGATCCTGCACGGGGAGCGGGCGCGCGTGGTCACGCCGACGGCAGACGGTGTCGTGGAGGGCGTCTCCGCGGCGATGGTGCAGCTCCTCGGCGCCGATCCCGCGGGGCTGGCAGACCTGAAAGAGGCGAGGTTCCTGTTGGAGGTCGGCTTGGCCCGGCTTGCGGCGGAGCGGACGACGCCGGAGGGCATTGCCGGGCTGCGCGCGGCGCTGCGGGCCTGCCAGGCCGCGCGGGGTGCCGGTCCAGCCTTCATCGCCGCGGACATGGCGTTCCATCGCCAGATCGCGGCGCTGGCGGGCAACGGGCTGATCGCCTCGGTGTGCGGCGGGATGCTCCATTGGCTGACCCAGTTCAAGCAGGACATGGTGTCGGTCCGCGGTGCCGACCGGCTGACGCTGGACGAGCACTCGCGGATTGCCTCGGCCATTGCCGCGCGCGACCCGGCGGAAGCCGGTGCGGCGATGGCCGATCACCTGCGCCGGGCCAATGCGCTCTACGCGGTGCTGGAAGCGGGCGGCGGCGCGAAGTAGGCCGTACCCCTGGCAGCGGCCGGGTTGACGGCATTGTCGGGTAACTGGCCATCAAGCACGGCAAGGATGCTGCGGAAGCCGCTGGCGGCGATCCCGGCGAAGCACTCGTCGGTCCAGCAGAGGGCGTGTGGCGTGACGATCACCTGATCCATCTGCAGCATCGGGTTGCCGGGGTCCACCGGCTCCTGCGTGAACACGTCCAGCCCGGCGCCGGCAATGCCGCCCGATGACAGGGCGGCGATCAGGGCGGGCTCATCCACCACGGGGCCGCGCGCGACATTCACCAGATAGGCGGTCCGGCGCATCTGGGCGAGGGCGTCGGCACCGATCAGCCCCCGCGTCTCCGGGGTGAGAGGCGTCAGCACGACGACGAAGTCGCTTGCCGCCAGCAGGCCGTCGAGCGGCACCAGATCCACCCCCAGTTCGCGCAACGCGGCCGGATCGGCGTAGGGATCGGCGGCCAGCAGCCGCAGCCCGAACGGACGGGCCAGGGCCAGCAGTTCCCGCCCGATGCTGCCGGCGCCTATGACGCCCAGCGTGCGTCCCACCAAGCCCATCCCCATGTGGTCCAGCCGCGCGTCCCAACGCCCGGCGCGCGTCAGCCGGTCCTTGGTCAGCAGCTTCTGCGAGAGTGCCAGCACAAGCGTCAGGGCGGCGACGGCCACGGGGCGGCGCACCCCGTCGGGCTGGATCGTCACCAGCACGCCGGACGCGGTGCAGGCTGGGACGTCCACGCTGTCGTAGCCCACGCCGTGCCGGGCGATGATGCGCGTGCGGACCTGCGGGCCAAATGCGGCGGGGCCGACCGGCGGCGTGTTGATATAGAGCGCGTCGTAGGCGCCGGTTTGCGCGGGGCCGATGGCCTCCAGGGGCGGAAGCCACTCCCAGGTGACCCGAAGGTCGTCCAGGAGCGCAAGCGGGGCCTCGCCGAAGCTGGGCCGGCCCGCCGCGTCCAGAAGGTCGGCGCTGAGGCCGATGCGGAACGTCATCCCACCATACCCCGCATGGCCGTGATGCCGCGGGCCAGTGCGGCCTGGAAGACCAGGTGGTCAAGCCCGTACGCCATCATGCGGAAGCCCATGCCGAGATAGCGCTCCGCCCAGGCGTCGTCCGCGGCCATGAAGCCGCAGGCCAGGTTATGCCGGTCGGCGGCGGCGCGGATGCGGCGGACCGCGCCGAGGTAGTCCGGATGGTCGAACTCGCCGGGAATGCCCATGCTGTTCGTGAGGTCGAAGTGACCGAGCCACAGCACGTCCACGCCGGGCGTGGCGGCGATGTCCTCCACCGCCGCCACGCCCGGCGCGGTCTCGACCATGGCGATCACCAGGGTGCGGGCGTTGGCGGCGCTGATCTTCTCGGCAACGGGGCCGCCGCGGTAGTCGTCATGGGCCACGCCAAAGGCTGCGCCCCGGCGGCCTTGGGGCGGGTAGCGGGTGCAGGCGACCAGGTGGGCGGCCTGCTCGGCGCTCTCGATCATCGGGGCCATGATTCCCATGGCGCCAGCGTCCAGGGCGCCGGCAATGTGATGGTAGGCGTGATCGGGAACCCGGATCATGGGCGTGCAGCCCGTGCCGGCCGAGAATGCCATCTGCTGCTTCACCGTCTCGATCCCCGCGCCGCTGTGCTCCGTGTCGAACAGCGCGAACTCGGCGCCGGCCGCGTCCATGATGCGGGCCATGCCGGGGGTGAAGAACTCGAACACGAGCGTGCCGAAGGCGTGGCCTCCCGCGCGCAGGCGCTCCTTCACGGGGTTCGGGCGCATCAGGGCGTCACCGTGCGGGACGCGGCGGGAGCGTGCAGCACGCCCTCGCGCTCCAGCCGCCGGGCGAGGCCGAACAGGATGACGCCATAGGCCAGCACGGCTGCGGCGAGGCCGTACATCGGCAGTGCGAAGCTGCCGGTCTGCTCCCGCACGTAGCCGACGGCGTAGGGACCGACGAAGCCGCCGAGGTTGCCGGTGGCGTTGATCAGCCCGATGCCGGCCGCAGCGGTGCTGCCCGTCAGGAAGCTGGCGGCGACCGACCAGAGCATGTTGTTGCTGGCCCATAGCCCGGCCTGGCCGATGCACAGCGCCACGAGGGCGAGCACAGGATTGCCGATGCTGGCTGCCGTCGCGAACCCCGCGGCGCCGATCAGGGCCGGGATCAGCAGGTGGAACTTGCGCTCCCCGGTGCGGTCGCTGTCGCGCCCATTCAGCACGCTGCACGTCGCGGCGACGATGAACGGGATGGCGGACACCAGGCCGACCTCGAACTTCGACAGCCCGCCGAAACCGCGGATGATGAGCGGGAGCCATAGCGTCAGGCC